>JAWKJB010000003.1:300000-446824 GCA_041393965.1 Acidimicrobiia bacterium
GATCGCGTTTCCGTTCCTGCCCCGACATCTCACCTTGGTCGGAGCGCTCACGATCGGCATCCCCGCTTTCGTGCTGAGCTTCTGGCCGTCGAACCGTCCAGCAAGGCCCGGCTATCTCGAAAGGACGCTCCATTTCGCCATCCCTGCGGGACTCACCGCCGCCATCATGACTTTCGCGGTGTACGCGACCGTCCACACCTGGGTCGGCGCGTCCGTGGAGGAGGCCCAGACCGCTGCGACGCTGACCCTCGCGCTCGTGGGCTTCTGGATCCTGTATCGACTCATCCGGCCACTCGGCCGTGGTGAAACCGTTCTTATCACGATGCTGATGGCTGGCCTCGTGGCGGCGTTCCTCTTGCCGCCATCTGCTGAGTTCTTCGCGCTCGAGTTCCCGTCAACGGCGGTAGCTCTTTCCGTGACCGCTGCCACCATCGTCAACATCGTGGCCCTTGAGCTGATTGTGGCGCTCGCGGAGCGGCACGGTGAGCACATCCGCTGGCTCACAGCACGATGACTCGCCTCAGGGAGCGGTGGTCCCCTCACGGTTGTAGTCGTCTGCGAGGCGGACCACATCGTCGAGGTGTGGAGTGGAGACCTCGATGAGGTCGACCGGCCCCGATTCGGGAGCTTCGAAGCGGTGGACCTGCCTCGGGGGGATATCGGCGGATTCCCCCTCGCGTAGTTGCACGACCCGAGCGTCGTCACCCTCGCCGAGGTTGAGGAGAAGCGTGCCGGACACAACCAGGATCGATTCCTCCTTGGTCTCGTGGAATTGGAGACTGAGCCGCTTCCCTGCATCGATGTGGATGATCTTGCCTGCGTAGTGGTCGGTCAGGGTCCAGAGGAGCTCATGGCCCCACGGCTTGTCCGTGCGTGGATGCATAGGCCGAGCCTACCCGGCCGGGTCGCAACACCGCCGCCCGTGTCCAAGGGGTCGGGAACGAGACTCGCTGCCACTACCGTATCGGATCATCGACCACATGGGGCGCAGCATGGATTTCGACATCGCGAACATCGATCTTGCCGATCGGGGTGATCTTCGAATCGAATGGGCTGCTCGCCGCATGCCGGTGCTTGCGGCCATCAGGGACCGGTTCGAACGCGACCAACCGCTCGCCGGCTACCGGATCGGCGCGTGCATGCATGTCACGACCGAAACCGCAAACCTGCTTCATACCCTGGTTGCGGGGGGCGCCGAGGTGGCGCTGTGTGCATCGAATCCCCTCTCGACCCAGGACGATGTCGCCGCTGCACTTGTCCGAAGCGGCATCGCCACCTTTGCCGTGCGCGGCGAGACCGCCGACGACTTCTATCGCCACATCAACGCAGTGCTCGACACGAATCCGCACCTCGTGTTCGACGATGGCGCCGACATGACAACGGTCCTTCACAAGGAGCGCGCCGACCAGCAGGTGCTTGGCGGCATGGAGGAGACGACCACGGGCGTCATCCGGCTCAGGGCGATGGCCGAAGACGGTGTGCTGCGATACCCGGTTGTTGCCGTCAACGATTCCGAGACGAAGCACCTGTTCGACAACCGGCACGGCACCGGCCAGTCCTCGCTCGATGGCGTCCTTCGCGCATCCAACATCCTTTTCGCCGGGCGGCGGGTGGTGGTTGCCGGCTACGGGGATTGTGGCTGGGGCATCGCGACGAGGGCGAAGGGTCTTGGTGCCGATGTGATCGTGACGGAGGTGAATCCCGTTCGTGCGGTTGCTGCTGCGATGGAAGGGCATCGCGTGATGTCAGGCACCAAGGCGGCGGCCGTCGGCGATGTGTTCATCACCGCGACGGGCAACATCCATGTGTTTGGTGCCGGGCACTTCGCGTTGATGCGCGACGGGGCGATTCTCGCCAACGCAGGGCATTTCGATGTGGAGCTCGACCTCGTTGCGCTCGACGAGATGGCCGTATCTCGGCGGGTGGTCCGCGACAACCTCGAGGAGTTCATGATGCCGGACGGCCGTCGGATCCTGGTCGTGGCGGAGGGGCGGCTGGTGAATCTCGGCGCCGCTGAAGGACATCCGGCCGATGTGATGGACATGTCGTTCGCGGATCAGGCGCTTGCTGCCGAGTGGCTCATCGAGTCCGGGTCGGAGCTGGGCCCCGGTGTACACCGCCTACCCGAGGAACTCGACCGGGAGGTTGCCCGGCTCAAGCTGCTCGCACTCGGTGGCTCCCTCGAGGAGCTCACCCCCGAGCAGGCGAGCTATCTCGAGTCATGGCAACACGGAACCTGATACCACGGCGTTGTGTCACATCCTCGAGATACCGTCTGAGAGGTGTTCTGTCTCGCGTGTTCGATGGTTGGCTGGCCACTGTGTGACGAGTGTGGTCGAACGCTGATCCGTGCGCCGGTTCGCACGGTCGGCTCGGAGTGTTCCGACGGCTCGGTGCGGGTCGAGGTCATCCCTGTGTACCGGCATTCGGGCGCCGCGGTACGCCTCGTTCACCAACTCAAGTACCGAGGTTCGGTCGGAGCGGGCCGGTTGCTCGCGCGATCCATGATCGAGCAGTTGCCTCCTGCCACCGGCGCGCTGGTTCCAATTCCGCGTGTGTTCGCGCGGCGCGTCGTTACCGGCATCGATCAAACTGCAATGCTTGCGTCGCTCATCGCCGAGCACTCCGGCATTCCCGTCGTGTCGGATCTGCGCGCCGGGGTGTGGTCGCCCCGTTCGGCGGGCCGCGACCGTCGTCGGCGAACTCCGGGACGCTTTCGGTGGACGGGGCGCGAACTCTCGAGCCCGCTGCTCGTGGACGATGTGTGCACGACCGGAACGACGCTGGTCGCCGCCGCCGTGGCAATGGGGCTTCAGCGAGCCGTGGGGCTCGTGGCGACCTCGGCAATCCCTCGATTGGCATCAGGAACCGAACCCGTCTTCGGTTGACCTTGACTGGAGCCTTCGGGCCGGATTACTTGTCCTTCGGCTTCTTGACCTTCACCTTGGTCTTGAGGTCACCCTTTTTGGTCACCCAACCATCGATCAGGATTTGCTCACCGGTCTCTTCATCGGTGAACTCGAGCTTGATCTTGTTGTCCTTCTCGCTCACGGTCTCCATGTCCCATCCGGCATGATCCGCTTTGACGAGGGTGACCTTGTCATCCACGAAGCCGAAGGTGACGAGAACCTTGCCCTTGACCCCGTCGGTCACCGTCGGATAGTCGGGGACAGTGGTCGTCGTGGTCGTCGTCGGAGGAATCGTCGTCGTGGTCGTCGTGGTGCCGAGGCCGCCGCCGCCTGTTCCGCCTCCGCCGCCACCGGCGGTGGTCGTGGTGGTCGATGTCGGAGCGATCGTCGTGGTCGGTGCGCCTTCACCGGTCGTGGTCGGTGTCGAGCCAGATCCACCGCCCTGGGATGAGTATGACGCTGCCACGGTCTCGAAGTTGTCAGTTGCGGCGTTGCCAACGGCGCTGACCGACACGGATGCGACCATGGCGATGAGTCCAGCCATCAGAGCGTATTCGACGATGCCCGCCCCGCGTTCATCGCGGATCGCCGTGCGCGCGACTCGGGTGATGTGTCGTGGTTTCATACAGCAGATGTCGGCAAGTTCGATGCACCGGCTCGATAGGGCGATCGCCCTATTGCGCGGACTAGTCAGTCGGTGCACAAGCCCATGATCATTGAGGTTATGGTGAGTTGAGGCGGTGCGCTGGGCCGTCACCAAATCGCCGATCGACCCGGGGACTCACCCTTGCCGGTACAATGAATCCGAGGATCGACGATCTCACCCGTGGAGGTGAAGTGACGGACCGACCCGAGATGGTCAATGACCATCGTTGTGGTGCGTCGCCGGTCGTTCGATCCACGATCCCCAACCCATGGAGGGAGTGCAGGTGACCGTTCGCGTCCACGGCAGGAACATGCAGGTTTCCGAAGAGATCCGATCGGTCGCAGAGGACCGTGTCAAACATGCTGGCCGCATCTTCGACGACGGCGGCTATGTCGATGTCGAGTTCACCGAGAAGCAGAACCCACGCCAGGCAAACGGGCGATACAAGGTTGAGATCACCTCGACAGCCGCGGGCAACATTGTGCGCATCGAAGCCGAAGCCGCCGAGGAACGAGCCGCGCTCGACCTGGCAACGGATCGTTTCGAGCGTCAGCTTCGCCGCCTCAAGGAGCGATTGATCCAGCGCAACCGCACGAGGAACAAAGATCTCAACCATGTCGAGGGGCCGTCCGATGTAGATCAGGACCGTGATCCCCAGATCGTCAGGACGAAGAGTTTCGAGATGAAGCCGATGACGCCAGTGGAAGCAACTCTGCAGATGGAGATGCTCGGGCATGACTTCTTCTTCTTTCTGAACGGTGATTCCGGGAAACACTCGGTGGTGTACCACCGGCGCGACGGTCATGTAGGACTCATCGAACCGGAGTGAGCCGGAGCCGCAATGAAGAGACTGCTCGTCGTCGACGATGTTCCACTGTTCCGCGCGGGGCTGACTTCAGCGCTTCGTGGTGCCGGATACGATGTCGTCGGGGAGGCCGCTGACGGCGAGTCGGCGGTTGCGATCGCCGAGACGGAACAGCCCGACATCGTTCTCCTCGATGTCCTGATGCCGGGTATTTCCGGTATCGATGCGATCGACAAGATCCACGCCGTTGCGCCCGAGGCGGCACTCGTCGTGCTCACCGGATCCGAATCCGACGAGGATCTGATCACCGCGATCAAGCTCGGTGCGCGGGGGTACATCGTCAAGAACATGCCGTTCGAACAGCTCATTGTGTCGATCGACAGCGTGGCCGCGGGTGGCGCGGCCCTGTCGCCGGTGATGGCAGGGAAGCTGTTCGACATCACGAGGCAGCTCGTCCTGCACCAAGACCTCGTCGGTGCAAGGAAGCCGACGCTCACGGCTCGTGAGATCGAGGTGCTCGAGATGGTGGCCGATGGCAAGACGAGTCGCCAGATCGGGGACTTGCTGTTCATCTCCGAGAACACGGTCAAGAACCACATCCGCAACATCCTCGACAAGCTCGGTCTCCATTCGCGCAACGAAGCGGTCCTGTACGCGGTTCGGGAGAACCTGATCGAGCTGTAGCGGCACCGAACGCCCGGTATCGGGGGGATGCAGCGGGGTTCAACCAAAGGGCTCGGACCCGTACACTTGTCAACGATGTCCGTATTCAGCAAGGTCCTGCGTGTCGGCGAAGGGAAACGCCTCAGGGAACTCGAACGGCTCGCCGCGCGCATCAACGAGCTCGAACCGGAGATCGAGGTCCTCTCAGACGACGAGCTTCGTGCACGAACGACCCGGTTCAGGGAGCGTCTCGGAAGCGGCGAGACCCTCGAAGACATCGAAGCAGAGGCGTACGCGACCGTTCGGGAGGCCGCAAAGCGGGTCCTCGGACAACGCCATTACGATGTCCAGCTCATCGGTGCCGGAACCCTCCACCGGGGCATGATCGCCGAACAGAAGACCGGCGAGGGCAAGACCCTCGTGTCGACCATGCCGAGCTACCTCAACGCACTTGCGGGCCGAGGAGTCCATGTCGTGACCGTCAACGACTACCTCGCGAGCCGTGACGCCGCGTGGATGGGGAAGATCCATCGGTTTCTCGGACTCGAGGTCGGCCTGATCCAGGCATGGATGACACCGGAGGAGCGGCGCCCCGCGTACGCAGCAGACATCACCTACGGCACCAACAACGAGTTCGGTTTCGACTACCTGCGCGACAACATGACCATGAATCCCGAGCACATGGTCCAGCGCGGACATGCCTACGCCATCGTCGACGAGGTCGATTCGATCCTCATCGACGAGGCGCGGACGCCGCTCATCATCTCGGGCCGTGTCGGTGAGACCGGCAAGTGGTACCAAGAGTTCGCCCGGATCGCGGCAAGGCTCCGTGTGGATGAGCACTACGAGGTCGACGAGAAGAAGCGGCAGGTCGTCACCACGGAAGAGGGGGTGACACGGGTCGAACAGATGCTCAAGATCGACAACCTCTACGACCACGCGAATGTCGACTTCATCCATCATCTCGATGTCGCGCTCAAGGCCAAGACCCTGTATCAGCGGGATGTGGACTACCTGATCCGGGGTGGTCAGGTCATGATCGTTGACGAATTCACCGGACGCGTGCTCGAAGGTCGACGCTATTCGGAAGGTCTGCACCAGGCGATCGAGGCGAAGGAATCGGTTCCGATCAAGGAGGAGAACCAGACGCTCGCCACGATCACACTCCAGAACTACTTCCGGATGTACGACAAGCTTGCTGGCATGACCGGTACGGCGGTCACGGAGGAGAGCGAATTCGTCGAGATCTACGGGCTTGAAGTGGTCGTGATCCCGACGAATCGACCGATTGCGCGCGTTGACCACTCGGATCTCGTCTACATCGACGAGGAGCACAAGTACAAGGCCGTTGCGGCCGACATCATCGAACGACATGAACACGGCCAGCCGGTGCTCGTCGGGACGGTTTCCATCGAGAAGTCAGAGCGCCTTGCCGCCGCGCTGAAGCGCCACGGCGTTCCGTTCGAGGTGCTCAATGCCAAACAGCACGAACGAGAGGCGCACATCATCGCCCAGGCCGGGATGCCGGGAGCGGTCACGGTCGCGACGAACATGGCAGGTCGTGGTGTCGACATCGCCCTCGGTGGCAACCCCGAGGAGCTCGCGAAGGCGTCGCTGCGCAAACAGGGGATCGAGGAAACCGATCCGAGTTACCCGGATCGGCTCGAGACCGAGACCCGCGAGTTTGCGGTCCAGACGGAGACCGACCGGGAGAGGGTGCTCGATGCCGGCGGGCTGTATGTGCTGGGCACGGAGCGTCACGAGTCGCGGCGCATCGACAACCAGCTGCGTGGACGATCCGGGCGCCAGGGGGATCCGGGTGAGAGCCGCTTCTACCTCTCACTCCAGGACGACCTCATGCGAAGGTTCGCGAACGAGCGTGTCGCCTCGATCATGTCACGGCTCAAGATCCCCCCCGATGTCCCGATCGAGGCCAAGATCGTGTCCAAGTCGATCGAGCGAGCGCAGTCACAGGTCGAGAGCCAGAACTTCGAGATTCGGAAGAATGTCCTCAAGTACGACGAGGTCATGAATACCCAGCGCGAGATCGTCTATCGGTGGCGGAACCGCATTCTCCACGGCCAGGACACCGACGAGCTTCTTGCGGGCTGGCGCGACGAAGTCATCGAGAACGCGGTGCTTGAGGTCACCGGTGGCGTCGACGCGTTCGATTGGGATTGGGAAGAGCTCGTGACACGGATCGGGGCGATCTACGACACCGGCCTGTCACGGTCATCGTTCGATCGGCCCGAGGATCTCCATCCGGAGGAACTCGTCGACCGCTTCATCGATGACGCCGCGGAAGCCTACGCCACTCGTGAGAAGGCATTCGGTTCCGACATCATGCGGCAACTGGAGCGGTCCGTCGTCCTTGCCGTCATCGACAACAAGTGGCGTGAACACCTCGCCGAGATGGACTACCTCCGGTCAGGGATCGGCCTGCGTGCCATGGGACAGCGCGACCCACTCGTGGAGTACCAGCGAGAGGGATTCGGCTACTTCGAGGAGCTGGTCGCATCAACCAAGGCGGACTCGATCCGCTACATGTTCCATGTCGAGGTCGCCGGATCGACCCCGAGACCCTCGGCGAGCGCCGTGGTCACCTCGTCGGCGAAATCCGACGGCACCACCCGAAGACAGGTGCAGCGAAGCGGCGACAAGATCGGACGGAACGATCCGTGCCCATGCGGGTCGGGAAACAAGTACAAGCGCTGCCACGGGGCACCGGGTGCCCAACCGCTTCCCGAATCCGCCTAGAGTCGCGCCGAGCAATCGGAGGACCGCATCGGAACCCGGCAGCGCATCAGGTCGGTCGCGAACGGAGTGACGCTCGCGGCGGCGGTTCGGCGTTCCGTCCAATGGGCGAACCCCGTCACCGGTTCACCCGCGGCGTCGATCGAGACGGTCGCGTTCCTCGAGTCGTTCGGCCCGTCGTTGATGCCTCACACCTCGACGCAGCAGGGTGTGGTTGCAGGGCTGTCGGTGCTCGCGGCCCGTGGCACGATGGCGGTGGTCGTGACCCTCACTTCAGCCATCGTGAACGAGGACGATCCGCTCACGCACCAACTCGGGATGCGTGGGCTCCTCGGTCTCGTTGGCGGGTCCTTCGCTGGCCTCCCTGTTCGGGAAGGCGAATCCCTCAAGAGGGCCGGTGCCCGGACGGCGGGCCGCCTGCTTCGAACCGGTGCGATGGGCGGGGCGCTCTATGACATCGGACGGTGGGTTCAGCGGCGGTATCCGGCCGCGACGGTGACCCGCCCGTTGCTTGTGTCTGCCGCGGCAACAACCGGTGTGCTCGTCTGGGCGAAGAATCGGCTCGACGAACGCGAACGCGACATCGAACGCTGGCCGATTCCCCAAGCGAATGAGTTCCTTCCCGGGGTGGCAGTTGGGTACGCGGTGACCGGGATCGGAACCCTTGGAGCAAAGGGATTCCTGTGGTCACGGGCAGGATGGATGTCGTTTATGGGTGACTCGTTCCTGCGGCGCCGTCTCGCCGGGGTTGCCAACGCAGCGATGTGGGCTGCGGGCCTTGCCTTTCTCTACAACTCGGGAGTCGGCTACATCGGGCGAGCCAATGAGAAGATCGAACCCGGCTACGCCCAGATCCCCCCATCGCCGTTCGTGTCCGGCAGCAGCGCAAGCCTCTCCCCGTTCATCGACCTCGGCCAGCAGGGCCGCCGGTTCGTCACCGATGTCCTCACGCCCGACTTCATCAACGCGACGATGGGCGAGACCGGTGCGATCCATCCGATCCGGGTGTTCATCGGATACAACTCCGAGCCGCTGTACCCGACCGGTCGGGCGGAGATGGCCCTTGACGAGATGGAACGCGCAGGGGCGTTCGAACGCGAGTACCTCTTGCTCGTGTCACCGACCGGTACGGGTTGGGTCGACCAAACGATGATCGAGTCGGCGGAGCTGTTCACCCGCGGGGACATCGCATCGGTGTGCATCCAGTATGGGAAGTTCCCGTCGTTCCTTTCGGTGCAGAAGGTCGCGCTCGGCAGGTCCCAGTTCAGGCTGCTGTTGTGGGGCGTCAAGCAACGACTCGAGGGGATCCCCGAGCGTGATCGACCCAAGGTTCTCGTCTTCGGCGAGAGCCTCGGCGCGTGGACTTCCAGCGATGTGGTCATGTTCAATGGCATCGACGGCTTCGACCACTACGGCATCGACAAGGCGCTGTGGGTAGGGCTCCCCTGGCTCGCGAAGTGGTCAAGAAGCGGTATGACCCGCGGTGCGAGCGACCTTGTTCCCGTCGGCACCGTCGGAGTATTCGACCACCCGGACGAATACGAGGCGATCGGCGCCGAGGCACGCAAGGCACTGCGGGCCGTTGTGCTGTCTCATGACAACGACCCCATCGCCGTGATGGGTCCGGATCTCGCCATCCAGGAGCCCGAATGGCTCCGAGGCGAACGGGGGAGAGGCGTACCTCCCTCAATGCGGTGGTCCCCGATCGTGACCTTCATCTCGGTCCTGCTCGATGCGGCGAATGCCATGGTCACGGTGCCGGGACACTTCGGGTCGTTCGGCCACGACTACCGGGCAGACATGGCACGGTTCGTTCTCGGGGGACTCGACCTCCCGCACGCGACCGAGTCGCAGGTCGTACGGGTGGAATCGGCGTTGGTCGCCCTCGAGATGGAGCGGTCCGAGCGCATCAACGCGGAGAGCATCGATGCCGCACCACCGCCACCGTCACAGATCTCCCACGGAAACCGTGTGATCAGCGGTGTCCCCCTTCGGGGCAAGCGCGCCCCTCGGTCCGGGGTGATTCGCGACCTGCTGAAGCGAACGGGCGTCCCTGTGGGAGATGTGCAGTAAGGAGATGCACCGGAGGGTGATGGACGGGAGCGCTTCCCGTTTTTCGATCCTCCGCTCCCTACTCTGATCGACATGGAACCCGTCGAGCTTCGCGCAATCGTCGCTGATCTCTCGGAGCGCCTTGCCGATGCTCGATCGTTTCTCGATGTCGACGGCAAGGAAGCCGAGTTGGGCGAGTTGCGTCGGCTGGCGTCGGCACCGGACCTGTGGAACGACAAGGACCGAGCCCGCGAGGTGACCCGAAAGCTCGCACGATTCGAACGAATCATCGGCCATGTCACCGATCTGGATCGCTCGGTCGAAGATCTCAGCGTCCTCCTCGAACTCGCAGTCGACGAGGAGGACGCCGGAGCTCTCGCTGAGGTCGAACAGGAACTCGACGGCCTCGGCAAGGAGGTCGCGACCCTTGAGCGTGAATCGCTGTTCTTTGGCGAGTACGACGATCGTCCCGCCATCGTGTCGATCTCCGCCGGTGCCGGTGGCGTCGATGCCCAGGACTGGGCCGACATGCTCGTTCGGATGTATCACCGGTACCTCGAACGATCGTCGTTCAGCTTCGTGGTCGATGAATACCAGGAAGGGGAGGAGGCAGGGATCAAGTCGGTCACCCTCACGATCACCGGCGACAACGCATATGGCACCTTCGAATCCGAACGAGGGACGCACCGGCTCGTGCGGATCAGCCCGTTCGACTCCCAGGCACGGCGCCACACGGCGTTCGCCGGTGTCGATGTGATCCCGGAAGTCGAAGTCGAGGACCTCGAAATCGATCCGGAGGATCTCCGTATCGACACCTACCGGGCTTCTGGCGCTGGTGGCCAGCATGTCAACAAGACGGATTCGGCGGTTCGGATCACCCATCTTCCAACGGGTGTGGTGGTGTCGTGCCAGGCCGAACGGTCCCAGATGCAGAACAAGGCGAGAGCGATGCAGCTTCTCGCTGCGAGGCTTGCGGAGCGGGCGCGTGAGGAGCAAGCCGAGACAGTCGCTTCGATCCGCGGGGAGCAGCACGAAGCGGGATGGGGGAGACAGATCCGCTCCTATGTGCTCCAGCCCTACCAGATGGTGAAGGACCTCAGAACGAACTTCGAAGTGGGCGATGTCCAAGGGGTGCTCGACGGTGACATCGATGGACTGATCGATTCCTATCTCCAATGGCGTCGGGCCGAACAGTACGAGGCGTAGGAAGCGCCAGCACGGCTGGCGCTTCAGTTCACTTCACAGTTCACAGTTGACTGTTCACTGTTGACGGTTCACTGTCGACTGTTGTCTGTTGTCTGTTGTCTGTTGTCTGTTGTCTGTTGACTGTTGATGCAATACCTCGCGTTGTTGGGATGCACCGCTACCCTCGCCGGTGGCTGCGGAATGGGCCACACGCGTACAGCCATCCCCGAGTTTCTTCATGATCAAACTTGACAATGTCACCAAGGTGTACCCCGGCGGCACCGTCGCGGTCAAAGACGCTTCATTCGAGGTGCTCAAGGGCGAGTTCGTCTTTCTCGTCGGAGCGTCCGGATCCGGGAAGTCCACCCTGATTCGACTGATCATGCGAGAGGAACGCCCGACCAACGGCGACCTCTGGGTCGCGGGAAAGCACGCGTCCGACCTTCCGAATTGGAAGGTGCCCCACCTGCGTCGCTCGATCGGAACGGTCTTTCAGGACTTCAAGCTCCTCCGGAACAAGACGGTGTACGAGAATGTGGCGTTCGCGATGGAGGTCACCGGCAAGCATCGTTCGGTGATCCGCAACCAGGTCCCCCAGGTACTCAAGTTGGTCGGCCTCTCGTCGAAGACGGATCGCCTACCCCGACAGCTCTCCGGCGGTGAGCAGCAGCGAGTCGCCATCGCTCGCGCGTTCGTCAACCGGCCACTGATTCTGCTCGCCGACGAGCCGACAGGGAACCTCGACCCCGCAACATCTGTTGGCATCATGCGGATCCTTGATCGCATCAACCGAACCGGCACGACGGTCGTGATGGCGACGCACGACCACGCCATCGTCGATGCGATGCGCCGGCGTGTGATCGAGATCGATCGGGGAAGGATCAGCAGAGACGAGTCACGAGGCATCTACGAGACCGCCGTCCAGTCGACGGTGCCGATGACCACGGAAGTCGAGGCCGAGATACCTGTCGATATGTCTGGGCCCGTCGATGAGGATCCGGTTGTCTTCACGATGGACGACGAGATGCCGCTCGGTGGGCCCGCCGACGATGGGCTTCCCGAGGGGGAGATCGTTGCCGCCGTGGAACCCGACTCCGCCGAAAGCGTCTCCGACGACGATGCGAGGGACTCTGCGTGACCCGGATCGGCTACATGTTCAAGGAGGCGATCTCCAACCTCGGGCGGAACGCGCTCGTGGTCCTCGGCGCCGTCCTTGCCGTTTTCATCTCGCTGACGCTGACCTTCGGGACCCTTGTCTTTGGCGAGGTCGTCCGCGTCAACACCCTGCGTTGGGCTGAGGATGTCCGCGTCATCGCGTTTCTCCAAGACGACATGACCGCCCAGGACACGGCCGCCCTGCAAGCCGAGGTGGCCACATGGCCACAGGTTGCCGATGTGTTCTATGTGTCGAAAGCCGACGCCTTCGACGAAGCACAGATCCTGTTCGCGAACAACGAAGCGATGTTGTCCGTCCTCGAGCAGAATCCGGATCTCCTCCCGGCATCGCTTCGGGTGCAGCCGACCGATCCCGACGACTACGACATCCTCGTCACCCGCCTTGGATCGACGCCGGGAGTCGACAAGGTCCAGAGCGCCGATGCTGCCATCGACGCGATGATCGCCCTGCGAGATGGACTCCAGCTGATGTTCTGGATTCTCGCTGTTGCGCTCGGAGCTGCCGCGGTGGCGTTGATTGCGAACACAATCCATATGGCGATCTACGCGCGGCGCGACGAGATCGAGATCATGCAGCTCGTCGGCGCGAGCAACTGGTTCGTCCGAACCCCATTCCTCATCGAGGGAGCGCTCGAAGGGTTCTTCGGTGGGGCGCTGGCGGTTGCTTTCGTCGTCACCGCACAACAGTTGGCGGTTGACCGTCTCCAGGATCTGCCCGATTGGATCAATCTGGCGATCGACAACGACTTCCTCCTCAAGCAGGGTGTGCTGGTCCTGCTGTTTGGTGTAGCTGCCGGCCTCGTCGGCAGCTCCTTGAGCCTTGCAGTCCACCGCACCCTGCGTTCATGATTCGCCGCGCCCTTCTCGTCACCGTTGCTGTTTCCCTCCTGATCGGTGCTGCGCCTGCCACCGCAGGTGATCTCGACGATGATCTCGCAGCGGTGCGGGCACGAATCACATCGTTGCGTTCGCAGCTGTCGGATCAACAGGGGGTTCGGACGCCGATCGTTGAAGAGGTCCTCGCGGCCCAGACGCTTGTCGATTCCGCAGCAGCAGATCTGGCCACTGCAACAACCGCGTACAACGACGCCGTCACCGCGGAGGCGGCAGCACGCACGCGGCTGGATGTCGTTCGCGAGGAGCTTGCGGTGCGGTTTGCGCACCTCGCCGCGCTGCGATCCGATGTCGACGCGGCGCGGACGGAGGCCAAGGCGTGGGCTCGCGAGGCGTACACAAGGGGTGGCATGGCCGAACCTGCCATCGCCTTTTCGGTGCCTGCGCTCGCCGACATCGCGGTCGGGGTCGCCTATCTCGATGTTCTGACCGGTGTCTCGTCCGATGCCGCCGATCGATTCCAGCTTCTCGTCGACGCCGAGGCGATCGAGGAGGCCAAGGTCAAGGCCGTCGAGGCCGAACTCGAGCACCAGATCGCGGCCCTGGAACTGTCCCAGTCCGACCTCGCGACGGCGATCTCTGCCCTTGATGCCCATCGAGCCACCCTTCAGACGGCTGCCGACGCGCAGCAGGCGCGTCTCGATGAGATCGACGCAAGGATTGACGAGTTCGAATCGGAGATCTCGGCGCTCGCCCGTGAGGAGTCCTCCATCAAGGCCGCGATCTACGCGGCGTCACATCCGACGCCGAGTTCGTCTGGGGCTCTCATCCGGCCGGTGCCGGGCGCCATCTCCTCGGGGTTCGGCAAGAGGGTGCATCCCATCACCGGAGGCATCAAGATGCACAACGGTGTCGATATGAACGCCCACCACGGCGATCCCATCCGCGCAGCGGGGGATGGTGTGGTGATCCTGTCGGGCGTCAAGGGCGGCTACGGCAACACGGTGATGATCGACCACGGGGGTGGGATGGTGACGCTCTACGCGCATCAGTCCAAGCTTGGTGTGTCGGTCGGCCAGCATGTCTCACAGGGGCAGGTGATCGGGTGGGTGGGCTCGACCGGTCAATCGACCGGTCCCCATCTGCACTTCGAGGTCCGGATCAACGGAACACCCAGAAACCCGGTCAACTACTGGTGAGCAGATAGCAGATATCAGATATCAGATATCAGATATCAGACATGAGATACCAGACATCAGATATCAGACATCTGGCATCTGAGATCTGAGATCTGGCATCTGGCATCTGGCATCTGGCATCTGGCATCTGGCATCTGGCATCTGGCTTCTGGCTTCTGGCTTCTGGCTTCTGGCATCTGGCATCTGGGATCTGAGATCTGAGATCTGGCTTCTGGCATCTGACATCTGGCTTCTGGCATCTGGCATCTGACATCTGGCACTAGCCTCCGGGTGATGGGTGGGCGCAAGGTCGTTGCAACGAATCGTCAGGCGCGGTTCAACTACGAGATTCTCGATACCTTCGAGGCCGGTATGGTCTTGAGGGGCTCGGAGGTCAAGTCGCTGCGTGCTGGCCAGGCCCAGTTGAAGGACTCCTACGCCGACATCCGCGACGGCGAGGTGTGGCTCGTCGGAGCGCACATCTCTCCGTACAAGTTCGCGGACAACGGAGGACATGACCCGGAACGCCAACGCAAGTTGCTCTTGCACCGCCGCGAGATCGATCGCCTCTTCGGCCGCATCCGCGAGGAGGGACTGACCTTGGTTCCGACCCAGATCTACTTTGCTGAAGGTCGAGCCAAGGTTGAGCTCGCGCTCGGCAAGGGGAAGCGGCGCCATGACAAGCGCAGAACGATCGTCGAGCGACAACAACAACGGGAGATGGACCGCGCTCGGAGCCACCGACGATAGACGCCGCAAGCAGCGCGCTATGCGCCGATGTTCTCGACCTGCTCGAAGAGTTCCTCGATATGATCGGTTTGGAGCAGCCCTGGGGCACGGAGGAGGACCTCGCCGCTGCCGCTGGTCACGACCCAGAACGGGAAGGCGGAGACCCCCATCTTGGCCGCCATTCGATTCGATGCATCGACCACGATCGGAAACGGGAAGTCACCGTTGTCGAGATACGCGTCAAGCGGATTCCCACGGGATGGATCGATGCTCGTCGTCACGGTCACGAGTTCGGTCTCGTACCGTTCTGACGCTTCCGGGTACCAGTCCGAGAGCAGCGGGATCTCCTGTTGGCAGTACGGGCACCAATGCGCCCAGACCATCCAGACGCGCCGTGTTCCGTCGGCCGGATCGATCGAAACCGGTTGATCCGTGTAGGCGTCGGTGCCTTCGATTGTGCCCATCGTCATGCCGAGGGCTTGATCCGGCGCGTCGCGTTCGAAGCGGGGGAGGTATCCGGCCGGCACGGACGCTGCTGGTGGTTCGATGGTGCTTGCCCCACCGGCCTCGGCTTGCGGGGCGAGGACGAGCGCTTGCACGCTTGTGCCGAGATCGGCGATGTCCTTCGCAAGTCCATTGATCTCGTCGCCGATCGACTCGACCTGTCCGGCCAAGGTCTCGTTGAGTGATTCGATTCCTGCTCGGTTCTCGTTGAGGGCGTTGAGCGTGAGGATCTGTGCGGTGATGAGTCCCGCGACGACGAGCGCGGCGACCGCGATGACTCCGATCATCCACCTGGGGAGTGTGCTCGAACCCGTGTCTCGTACCGAGGCGGCGGCGATGTCTCTTGCAACCGTCCCTTCCTGGGAGTCAGGGTCGTGCTTGGCTGTGCCGTCGGACGCGTCGGGTTCGCTCGGAGTCTCGTGCATCGCTCAAGGATATCGGCGCCTCGGGTGACAGTTCCGGGATCGAGAACCGTGGAGGCAGGCGTCGGGAAGGGGTATCCTCCGGAATGTGGATGTGCACCAACACATCTCCCGATTCGGGGGTGACATGGTTTCGACCGTGAGCGTTGATGCGTCGGAAGCGAGCCGAGGTTGCCGGAGTCCTCGTAAAAGAGCCGGTATCAACATAAGTGCAGACAACGAAAGTTACGCACTGGCAGCGTAGATAAACGCTCCTGTCCGACCGGAGGGCTCCCACCTCGCCGGGCCCGGGCATTGCAATGTGGGATGCCCCCACCGGGGTTCCGTGACCGGTGGGGAAAGACGATTGCGGATAGGGCATGGGGTTGCTTGCCGGCAGGGTCCCCGTGGTCCGAACGCTCGCTGCTGGCTGCGCTCGGAGATGCCGACGCTGAAATCTTGCGGGACGGGGGTTCGATTCCCCCCACCTCCACCCACCAAGAGAGCCATCCGGCCCTCTTGCGCGTACGCGTGTACGCGCGTGCAACATCAGGGGGTGAGTCCCCGAAGGAGTTCATCGACGATGGTGGTGCTCCAGTCGTCGGGGGCTGCATCGAGTCTCCCGGTCATCTTTCGGATGATGACCGGTCCGGTGAGCAGGTCGACGACGGTGTCGGTGTCGATATCGGTCCGAACCTCGCCGCGGGACCGAGCAGATTCGACGAGCTGACCGATCGCAGCCCGCCGGGGGCCCACCACGGTGCGGAAGTACAGCAACCCGATCTCGCTTCGCTTCGCCATCTCTGCGGCGAGCCACGGTAGGAGCTCTCCCGCCCTCGAATCGGACACCAATGACCGCAGCCCGTCGAGGGCACGGACGAGGTCGGCTCGCAGATTGCCGGTGGCCGCGACGGTCACCTGCGCCGCAATGGTGCCGATCGCGGCAACGATGATCTCATCCTTCGATGACCAGCGCCGGTAGATCGATGACTTGCTGACGCCGGCTCGGAGTGCGATCGACTCGATCGTGAGCGACGAAGGGCCTTCGTCTGCGAGCAGCGACATCGTGGCGTCGATGACCCGACGGTCCACCGACTCGTCGCGCGGTCTACCGGGTGGCGGCGTCGATGTCATGACGGATCGGTGCGAGGGGATGGGCCGTCGGCGGCAAGGTCGGCTGCTGCGGCACTGCCCTCGATGTTGCGCGGCCTCGCTGGAAGAAACAGGGCCGTCACGACCGCACCGAGAAAGGCGATACCCGCCGCAACCCACACCGACGCGGCCATGCCGTCGACAAAGGCCCTGCTGGCAGCGTCGATCAGCGGCTCGCCCGCAGGTCCCAGTTCGGCGGCCACGCGGAACGCGCCCCCGATCGAGTCCTGTGCGATCTGGTCAACCTCCGCCGGAAGCGCGCTGACCGCTGAACCCATCGCCGACGAGTACACCGACGCGAGAATGCTCCCGAGGATGGCCACGCCGAGGGCACCACCCACCATCCGGGTGGTGTCGTTCATCGCCGATCCGACGCCTGCTTTGGCGAGGGGGAGTGAGCCCATGATCGAGTCGGTCGCGGGTGCCATCGCCGTTCCCATCCCGATACCCAGGAGGGCGAGTGTGACGGCGACATGCGCGTAGCCCGAGTCGATGGTGGTGGTGGCCAACCACGCCATGGAACCGGCCACGACCGCGAGCCCGGAGGTGACGACGATCTTGGTGCCGATGCGTTCGACGATCCGTGCCGAGAGCGGGGCAGCGACGATCATCGTCGCGATCGGCATCACTCGGATGCCGGCCTCAAGAGGCGAGTAGCCGAGAACGAACTGGAGGTACTGCGTCAACAGGAAGATGGTGCCGAACATGGCGAAGAACACGAGGGTGATTGCCCCGCTTGCAGCACTGAATCGAGGGTTCTCGAAGAACTCGAGCCGAAGCATCGGATAGGTCGCTCGGTTCTCCCAATACAGGAAGCCGACGATGAAGACGGCCGATGTGAGGAATCCGGTGACGACGAGTGGGTCCGTCCAGCCGAGACTTGGTGCCTCGATGATCGCGTACACGAGGGTCCCGAGGCCCGCGATGGATAGAACGGCTCCGAGTGGATCGAGCGGTGTGGCATCGGGGTCCTTGGACTCGGGCACGAGGAAGGAGCCAAGCACGATCGCGACACCTGCCACGAACACATTGATCAGGAAGACCGATCCCCACCAGAACTGCTCGAGGAGCCAGCCACCGAGCGCAGGGCCGATGACGATCCCGAGCCCCGCAACGGCGGCCCATGCCGCGATGGCACGGCCTCGTTCCGTTCCCTTGAAGATGTTGGTGACGATCGACAGCGTCGATGGCATGATCAGGGCGCCGCCGACACCCATGACGGCGCGAGTCACGATCAACATGTCTGCGCTCGTGGAGAACGCCGCGAACAGCGACGCCGCACCGAAGATGATGAGGCCGGCGTTGAGGGCGAGCTTCCGCCCGAACCGGTCCCCGAGCGCCCCCATCGTGAGCAGGATGCCGGCGAACACCAGCACATATGAGTCGACCATCCACTGCAACTGACTCGCCGATGCGTCGAGCTCGTGCACGAGGGTGGGAAGGGCGACATTGAGAATGGTGTTGTCGAGTCCGATGATCAGGAGGCTCAGCGACAGCACGCCGAGCGTCAGCCACCGTCTGCGATGAATGGTTGTTTGGTCCATGGGGTTCCTCATCCAGTATTACGATACGGTACGGTTCCGTTTCGGAATAAACGGTACCACTGGACGGGGCCAATCATGTTCGGCTCGCAGCCTACGAAGCGATGCCGAGTGCAACGCGGGGGTCGACGAACTCGGCGTTGAGGGCGTGGGCGACAGCTTCGTTCGTGATGGCGCCCGCAACGACGCTCACCCCGCCCCCGAGCTCCGGGAGGCGTTCCACAGCCGTTGGGACACCGTCGGCGAGGGCCCGCACATAGGGCAGGGTCACATTCGACAGCGCCCTCGACGCGGTGACCGGAACCGATCCGGGGATGTTCCCGACCGCGTAGTGGACCACACCGTCGACGACATAGGTCGGCTCGTGGTGGGTGGTCTCCCGGCTGGTCTCGAAGCATCCTCCCTGGTCGATCGAGATGTCGACGAGCACCGAACCGTCGTGCATGTCGCCAAGCATGTCCTTCGTCACCACAACCGGCGCCCGGTCACCGGCAACCAGTACGGCTCCGATCACGAGGTCGGCCTGGCTCACCCACTCGTTGACCGACGATCGGGTCGAATAGTCCGTTGACACCCGTGATCCCCAGTGGTCGATCACGCGCTCGAGCGCCTGGAGGTTGACATCGAGGACCGTCACCTGGGCACCAAGACCAACGGCGACATCGATGGCGTTGAGGCCAGCGGAACCGGCGCCGATCACAACGACGCGACCCCTCGGTACGCCAGCATGCCCGCCGAGGAGCACGCCGCGCCCACCGTGTGGTGCCATCAGATGGTGGGCGCCGACCTGGGTCGACAACCTGCCAGCGATGTGGCTCATCGGTGCGAGCAGGGGGAGCGATCCTCGGACCTCAACGGTCTCATAGGCAATGGCGGTCGCTCCCGACGCGCGCAGCCCGTCCGCAACCTGCGGGTACGCCGCGAGATGCAAGAAGGTGAACACGATGTGATCGGAGGTCAGCAGCTCGAGTTCCGTGGGCTGGGGTTCCTTGACATGCACGATGAGTCGTGCCGCGTCGAACACGGCCTCCGCGGTGTCAACGAGGATCGCGCCTGCGGCCGTATACGCCTCGTCGGGTGCCCCTGCGCCGCTTCCCGCCCCGGCCTGGACAAACACCGAGTGGCCACGCAGGACGAGGTCGTGGGCTGCTCCCGGCTGGAGTGCCACCCGCCGCTCATCCGGCTTGATCTCTGTCACGACGCCGATATTCATCGGATTCCTCCGTTGTCGGTGGGTTCCGGCCACATTCTTCCGCGTGCTGCTTGCGCGATATGGCCGATGATCTCCCTCGCTTGTTCCGTGTAGGTACTCGTGGTGACCCGCACATGTCGGCCCTGCTCGCCGCGCAGTTG
Source organism: Acidimicrobiia bacterium (assembly GCA_041393965.1). NCBI lineage: Bacteria > Bacillati > Actinomycetota > Acidimicrobiia > Acidimicrobiia bacterium. The sequence goes on from JAWKJB010000003.1 coordinate 319,883, forward strand.
GAATGGCTTGCCCCGTGCGACTCCGATGCCGTGTGCCGCGAGCATCGGCACCGCGAAGGCCTCGTCGTCCACAGGCACCCACGCGTTGAGTCCGTCTCCGTCGTCGACCTCGATTCCATGGGCGGCAAGATCCTCGACGAAGGTGGCGCGGCGCTGCGCATACTCAGAGGCGGCGTGTTCGATCGAGCGGTTGACCTCTTCGGAGGCCAGCATCGCCGCGAGGATGCGTTGCAATAGTCGGGACGACCACGACGGGCCGAGACTTCGCCTGCGTTCGACGGCGATGATCGGTTCGGCCGGTCCACCGACCGCAGCGAGCCGAAGGTCGGGCCCATGGGACTTCGAGAAGCTGTGGATGTGCAGCACACGATCCGGAAGGGCATCTCCGAAGCTCACAAGCGGAGCCCCGGCCACCATGCCGGAATGGTCGTCTTCGATCACGAGGACTCCCGATCGCTCGAGGATGGGGAGGAGCTCGTCTCGGCGTCGAGGTGTCATGCTCGCGCCTGTCGGGTTGTGACCGCGAGGTTGGACGAACAAAATGCCGATGCCGGCGTCGACCGCCCCGGCGACCGAGTCGGGAAGGAGCCCCTCACCGTCGAGATCGATCGGGTACGGCACGGCGCCAGCCGTTTCGATCATGTCGAAGATCGGCGGAAAGCCGGGGTCGCTCACACCGATGAGGTCCCCCACCTGTGCGGTCACCCCGAGGATGCGGTCCATGGCATCCATGGCCCCATTGAGCACCGTCATTCGTGCCGGGGCGAAGGGCCAGATGCGGAGAAGCTCTCCTTCGAGTTCCTCGGCGACCGGCGCCTCGACATAGGACGACACCGACGGCGTGCTGTCGAGCTCGGCGAGGATGTCGTGGGGGTTCGGGAGCAGGGACGCATCCGGAATCCCGCTTGACAGGTCGTAGCTGATCGCGTCGCCCCTCACGGGCACCTGCCAATACCGCGTCGTTGGTCCACCGGTACGGTCGCGTATGAACGAGCCGCGCCGGCCATCGGTCTCGATGACCTTGTGTCTTCGGAGGATCTGCCACGCTTCGCCAACGGTCGATGGGCTCACCGCGAGCGCACCGGCGAGGTCGCGCACCGTCGGAAGCCGGGTCCCGGCAGCGAGCGCACCCGACGACACGCACACACCGATCGCCTTTGCGATTCCGTCGGGTGTTGCTTCGACAACCGCGGCGACGATGCGACTCTCTGCGGACGGCATGACAACCTTTGTCTGGTACGAATCGGCGTTTGTACAACTCTATCGAATCTTTGTATGGTGTGCAGGTGGCGGAGCAGCGCCCCGCAGAAGAAGTGCCGAACGAACGGACACCAAGGAGCCACCGATGAGTCGTGTCGTACGCGCAGCCATCCTCCAAACCGAGTGGACCGGCGACAAGGAATCGATGATCGAACTCCACGAGGAGTACGCAAGGAAGGCAGCAGCCGACGGCGCCAAGGTGATTTGCTTCCAGGAGCTGTTCTACGGCCCGTATTTCTGCCAGGTGCAGGACATCGAGTACTACGGGTACGCCGAGGCGATCCCGGACGGACCCACCACGCAACGATTCCAGAAGATCGCCGCCGAGCTCGGCCTTGTCATGGTGCTCCCAATGTATGAACGGGAGATGGCGGGCTTCTTGTATAACACGGCGGCGGTCATCGATGCAGACGGCACCTATCTCGGCAAGTACCGCAAGCATCACATCCCCCATGTCGGTGGCTTCTGGGAGAAGTTCTACTTCCGTCCGGGCAACAGCGACTTTCCCGTGTTCGACACGGCCGTCGGGAAGGTCGGCGTCTACATCTGCTACGACCGCCACTTCCCTGAAGGATGGCGGGCCCTCGGCCTCAACGGGGCCGAGATCGTCTTCAATCCGTCAGCGACGAGCCGGGGCCTCTCGTCGTATCTGTGGCAACTCGAGCAGCCCGCATCGGCGGTAGCAAACATGTACTTCGTCGGGGCGATCAACCGAGTCGGTGTCGAGGACCTCGGTGACAACGACTTCTACGGCACCTCGTACTTCGTCGATCCGCGCGGCCAGTTCGTCGGCGATGTCGCAAGCGACAAGGACGCAGAGCTCGTGGTGCGCGACCTCGATCTCGACAAGATCGAGGAGGTTCGCAACACATGGGCCTTCTACCGCGACCGGCGTCCCGACGCATACGATCCACTGGTTCAGGCCTGATCCCGATGGGTGTCCACGCCGAACTCACCGAACGCACGAGGGCGGTGATGCCGTCGTGGCTCGCTTTGTACTACGACGAGCCGATTGCGATCGATCGCGGCGATGGCCGGACCGTGTGGGACCTCGAAGGGAACGAGTACCTCGACTTCTTCGGCGGCATCCTCACCACGATGACGGCCTACGCACTCCCCGAGGTGACCGCTGCGATCAACGAGCAGGCGGCCAAGGTCCTCCACACCTCGACGCTGTACCTCAACCGACCGATGGTCGAGCTCGCAGAAATGGTCGCGGAGCTGTCAGGGATCCCCGATGCTCGTGTCTTTTTCACCCCATCAGGAACCGAGGCGAACGATGCAGCCATGTTGCTTGCGACCTCGTTCCGGCGATCGAATCAGGTGCTTGCCCTTCGCAACAGCTACCACGGGCGGAGCTTCACGGCCGTGGCACTCACCAGCCACCGTTCGTGGTCGCCAACGAGCTACTCGGGGCTCCAGGTCCATTATGTCCAAGGGCCGTACAAGGCGCGGAGCCCGTATGCCCACCTCGACGACGACGCATTCACCGCTGCGGCAGCGAGCGACCTCCAGCAGGTCATCGACATGATGACATCGGGGGATGTCGCCGCCATGATCGCAGAGCCGATCCAAGGCGTCGGCGGCTTCGCAACCCCTCCCGACGGGTTCTTCGCCCGCTTCAAGGAGATCCTCGACGAGTACGGCATCCTGTTCGTCGCCGATGAGGTCCAAACCGGGTGGGGACGCACCGGCGAGTACTTCTGGGGCTACCAGGCCCACGACATCACGCCGGACATCATGACCTTCGCCAAAGGGATCGGGAACGGGCTGTCGATCGGCGGGGTTGTCGCTCGAGCCGACATCATGAACTGCATCGGTGCAAACTCCATCTCGACCTTCGGCGGCAACCCTCTGGTGTGTGCCGGCGCACTTGCCAACCTGCGGTATCTCCTCGAGCATGATCTCCAGGGAAACAGCCTCAAGCAGGGAACCCGCCTGTACGAACGGTTGTATCCGATCTCGCAAGACACACCGTGGATCTTCGAGCTTCGGGGCAAAGGCTTGATGCTCGCGATCGAAACCGCCCACCCCGGTTCGGGGGACCCGGACGCCGGGCGCGCGAGCCGCCTCCTCGAGGAATGCAGACAGCGAGGGCTCCTGGTTGGGAAAGGGGGCTTGTACGGGAATGTGCTGCGCATCGCCCCACCCCTGTCGGTGACCCAACACGAAATCGATACGGCCGCCGACATCATCGCCTCGGCCGTGTCAGCGATCGACTGAAGAGGAGGATCGGCATGAAGACCATCATCTCGGGAGGAACCGTCATCACCGCCGTGGACATCATGGCCGCGGATGTGCTCATCGTCGATGAGACCGTCGCTGCGCTCGCCTCGCCCGGTTCGCACGATTGGGCCGATGATGCCGCCACCGTGATCGACGCCACCGGGAAGTATGTCATCCCGGGTGGCATCGATCCGCACACGCACATGGAACTCCCTTTCGGCGGAACGGCCGCATCGGACACCTTCGAGACCGGGACCAGAGCCGCGGCGTGGGGTGGTACCACGACGATCATCGACTTCGCTGTCCAGACCAAGGGTGAGAGCCTTGTCGGCGGGTTCGACAACTGGATGGAGCGCGCAAGCGGCAACTGTGCCATCGACTACGGCTTCCACATGATCGCGGGTGACATCAACGAGACATCCCTCAAGGAGATGGAGGTCCTGATCGACCGGGGCTGCACCTCCTTCAAGCTGTTCATGGCCTATCCGGGGGTGTTCTACTCCGACGACGGCGACATCTTGCGTGCCATGCAAAAGGCAGCCGACACCGGGACCTTGATCATGATGCATGCCGAAAACGGGATGGCGATCGATGTCCTTCGCGAACAGGCGCTCCAGCGCGGCGAGACCGACCCGAAGTACCACGGGTTGACGCGTCCACCGATCACCGAAAGCGAGGCGACGCATCGCGCCATCAAGCTTGCCGAACTGACAGGGGCGCATCTGTATGTGGTGCACATGTCGGCCAAAGAAGCCGTTGCCGAGGTCGCGAAGGCCCGGGACGAAGGCCTCCCCATCTTCGGTGAGACCTGTCCACAGTACTTGTTCCTCACCCACGAGGAGCACCTGAGTGCACCCGGGTTCGAAGGCGCCAAGTATGTCTGCTCGACCCCGATCCGGAAACAATCGGAGGGCCATCAAGATGCCCTGTGGCGGTACCTCGCAACCAACGACCTCCAGGTCATCTCGACCGACCACTGTCCGTTCTGCATGGACGACCATCCCGTCCTCGGGACGCAGAAGAAGCTCGGGCTCGGCGACTTCACGGCGATTCCGAACGGGCTCCCTGGTGTCGAGGACCGCTACCAGCTGATCTACCACGGTGGTGTGGTCGGAGGCAGGATCAACCTCAACCGATGGATCGAGCTGTGCGCCACCGCACCCGCCAAGCTGTTCGGCCTTTTCCCGAAGAAGGGCACCATTGCGGTTGGCTCCGATGCCGACATCGTGGTGTTCGATCCCGGTGTCTCGTGGACCAAGTCGGTTGATCAGCACCACATGGATGTCGATTACTCCGCCTACGAAGGCATGGAGGTCGAAGGACGCGTCGAGACGGTGCTGCTGCGTGGCAAGGTGATCATCGACAACAACTCGTATGTCGGAGTCAAAGGCGACGGTCAGTATCTCCCACGCGACAAAATGTCCATTCACCACTAGGCCCCAGAGGCACCGGAGCACACATGAAGCAGATCAACCACATCATCGGGGGCGCCGAGTTCGTCTCGACTTCGGGTCGGACGAGCACCGTCTACAACCCAGCGACAGGCGAAGCCGCCGCCACGGTCGGCCTCGCCTCGGTGGACGAGGTCGATCACGCCGTGGCCGTTGCCAAGGCGGCGTTCGAATCGTGGGCAAGGACTTCGGTCGCCAAACGAACCGCGATCATGTACCGCTTTCGGGACCTCGTTGACCACCACGCGAACGACTTCGCCGCCCTGCTCACGGCCGAGCACGGCAAAGTGCTGTCGGACTCCCTCGGCGAGTTGCAGCGCGGCCTTGAGAACATCGAATACGCATGCGGCTTGTCCGAACACCTCAAAGGCGGGTTCTCCCAGCAGGCGTCAACGGACATCGATGTCTATTCGGTGCGCCAGCCCCTTGGTGTGGTTGCCGGCATCACGCCGTTCAACTTCCCCGCGATGGTGCCGATGTGGATGTACCCCAATGCCATTGCGGCAGGCAACTCGTTCATTCTGAAGCCTTCAGAGAAGGACCCGAGCGTGAATCTCCTCGCGGCCGACCTCCTCGCCGAAGCTGGCCTTCCGGACGGTGTGTTCAACATCGTGCAAGGCGACAAGATCGCGGTGGATCGGCTCCTCGAACACCCCGACATCCAGGCAGTCTCGTTCGTCGGTTCGACACCGATTGCCCGATATGTCTACACCACCGGGACCAACAACGGAAAGCGGGTCCAGGCACTTGGCGGGGCAAAGAACCACATGATCGTCCTCCCCGACGCAGATGTCGGTGTTGCGGCGGACGCAGCGATCAGCGCAGGCTACGGGTCTGCTGGAGAACGCTGCATGGCGATCTCGATCGTGGTTGCGGTCGGGGCGGTCGCCGATCCGTTGATCGAAGCCATTGCCGAGCGAATCCCCGGCATTGTGGTCGGTGACGGCATCCGAGAGGACACCGACATGGGTCCGCTGATCACCGCCGAGCATCGCGACCGTGTCGCGTCGTTCGTCAAGAACGCACCGGACGAAGGAGCAACGGTGGTTGTTGACGGCACCGAGCCTCGTTTCGACACGGGTGGGTTCTTTCTCGCTCCCTCTCTCCTTGACCATGTGACGCCCGGTATGGCGTGCTATGACGAGGAGATCTTCGGTCCTGTGCTCGGCGTTGTCCGGGTCGACTCATACGAAAAGGCAGTCAAGCTCGTCAACGACAATCCCTACGGCAACGGGACGGCAATCTTCACGAGGGACGGTGGTGCGGCCCGGCGCTTCCAAATCGATGTCGATGCAGGGATGGTCGGCATCAATGTGCCGGTTCCGGTCCCGGTCGCGTACTACAGCTTCGGGGGATGGGGGGACTCGCTGTTCGGGGACTCCCATGCGTACGGACCGGAGGGCTTCCACTTCTATACGAGGGCCAAGGTCGTGACATCGCGTTGGCCCGATCCCTCGACGAGTTCCATCGACCTCGGCTTCCCGCAGAACCTCTGAACGGATGACGACGCGCGACGACACAGCACGGGCCGTCGCTCGCTTCGAACGAAAGGCGGCGGTCCGGCGCGGTATCCGCAGGGTCGTGGTGTTCGTTGCCTTCGTTGCCGTCCTCGCGCTCGTGTACACCGGGTACAAGGCATTCGGGCAGGCCGTCGACGACGCGCAGACGGACTGGTGGCTCGTCGGGCGAGTCCTCCCGCGCTCGGATGACCTCACGATGCCGCCCATCCAAGACATCATCGCCGAGATCGGTGTACCGCCGCAGCGCAACTCGGACAAGCCCCTCGGTGCCTTCATCGCCGAAGCGTCCCTGTTCACTTTCCGCGAGGCGGCATTCGGTTTCGTGTCGGGGGTGATCCTCGGGCTTGCCCTCGCCATCGTGATGTTGCGATCCCGCTGGATCGAGCGCGGAATCTCACCGTATCTCGTTGCGAGCCAGACGGTCCCACTCGTTGCCATCGCGCCCATCATCGTGATCTGGGGTTCCAAGTCGATGGGTTGGCTCCCCTTCGAATGGCAACCTTGGATGTCCGTGTCGATCATTGCCACCTACCTCACCTTCTTTCCCGTTGCGATGAACGGGATCAGGGGGCTGCACTCGGCGGATCCGGCAGCACTGGAGCTGATGCACTCGTACGCAGCGACACGACGCCAGACGCTTATCAAGCTTCAGCTCCCTGCGGCGCTGCCATATCTGTTTGCCGCGTTCAAGCTTGCGGCGACCGCAGCGATCGTCGGCGCCATCGTCGGGGAGATCTCCGGGGGCGTCAAGGGCGGCCTCGGGAGACTGATCCTCGACTACGCAAGCCGGTACACGACCGGTCCTCCGAGGCTGTATGCAACGGTGCTCGGCGCAGCGGTCCTCGGCATCGTTGCGGTCGGCATCGTGACGATCACCGAGTTCTTCGTGATGGCACGCCGCCAGGAAGGTTCGGCGATCCAATGAGTCGCGACCTCGACCGGGGTGTGCACCATGTCGTGGAGATCGACGGCGTGTCAAAGGTCTTCAACCGGGGCAAGCCCAACGAGGTACATGCCCTCGACAGCATCGACCTGCACATCGCGGACGGTTCGTTCGTTTCGCTCATCGGTCCATCAGGATGCGGCAAGTCAACCCTTTTGAGACTCATGGGGGCGCTGACGCACCCGACGGGGGGACGGATCGAAGTCAACGGGAAGTCACCGGACCGGGCGCGTATCGACCGTGACTACGGAATGGCCTTCCAGACATCAGGCCTGTTCGAATGGCGCACGGTCACCCAGAACATCGAACTGCCACTCCAGCTGATGGGCTGGAGCAAGCAGGAACGCAAGGATCGTGCCGCCGAGATGCTCGCCCTCGTGAAACTTCCCGAGTTCGGCAATCACTACCCGCGGGAGCTCTCGGGGGGTATGCAGCAGCGGGTCGCCATCGCGAGGGCGTTGTCGTTCCGACCACAGCTCCTGCTCATGGACGAGCCGTTCGGCGCGCTCGACGAGATGACCCGCGAGCACATGCAGGCCGAAGTTCTCGAGATCTGGGAGAAGACGGGGAGGACCATTGTCTTCGTCACCCATTCGATTCCCGAAGCGGTCTTCCTCTCGAGCCGAGTGATAGTGATGTCCCCAAGGCCGGGACGGATCGCTGCGGACATCGCCATCGACCTCGGGAAACGCACCCTTGAGACCCGCGAATCGCAGGGGTTCTTCGAATCGATCACTGAGGTGCGTGAAGCCCTCCGGTTCGAGGAGGGAGGATCATGACCAGACGGTTGGTGTCGGGGGTCATGCCTGCGGTCGTCTTCGGACTCGGAGGTCTGGTGCTGTGGGAGCTCACCCTGCTCATCATCAATCCCGATGGGTTCGTGCTGCCTCGCCCGTCCGAGATTATCGCCTCGTTCATCGACAACATCGATGTGATCTGGATCGCGACCCGCAACACGGGCTACATCGTTGTCACCGGGCTCGTTGCAGGAGTCCTGATCGGCGTTGTGTGGGCACTGCTGGTCTCCCGGTTCCGTATCGCGGACGAGACGCTGACCCCGCTCGCGATTGCCCTCAACGCGATCCCGATCATCGCGCTCGCCCCCATCTTCAACGCCTGGTACGGACTCCTCTCCCCGACCTCGAACCAGGCGATCGTGGTCCTGCTGGTCTTCTTCCCGGTGTTCATCAACACGACCCGGGGGCTCACACAGGTGGGTGCAACCGAGATCGAACTCATGCACTCGTACGCTGCATCGAAATGGGAGATCACCCGCATTGTCCGCATTCCCAACGCGATGCCCCTGTTCTTCACGGCACTCAAGATTGCGTCGTCGCTCGCCGTGATCGGAGCGATCGTCGCCGAGTATTTCGGGGGTCGGCAGGACGCGCTCGGGCAGTTTATTGTCCAGAACGCGGCCTCGGCGAGGTACACCGAAGCGTGGGCTGCGGTACTCGCGGGAAGTGCCATGGGGATTGCGCTGTACCTGCTGAGCGGAGGTTTCGAGCGGTTTGCCACGCCGTGGCGGCCCGAAGTAGATGTCGTTGGGTAAGGCCAGCGATGGCATGAGAGAGTGAGGAGACTCGATGCAATTGACCAACAGGAAAGGCATGGCTCGGTGGCTTGCAGTGCTGGCCATCGTCGCGGTCATCGCGACGGCATGTAGCAGTGACGACACCGATGCCACCACGACCACGGCAGACGACCAGATGGAGCTGACCCCGGTCAAGCTTCAGATGCAGTGGTTCACCCAGGCCCAGTTCGCTGGGTACTACGCGGCTCTCGCCGAAGGCTATTACGAGGATGCTGGCCTCGATGTCACCATCCTCGAGGGTGGTGTCGACATCGTCCCAGCGACGGTGCTCGATTCCGGTGAAGCCGACTTTGCACTGTCGTGGGCCATCCGTGCCCTCGCACCGCGTGAGGAAGGCGCCGATGTCACGAACATCTCCCAGGTGTTCGAGCGGTCCGCCACACTCCAGGTTTCGTTTGCCGACGCTGGCATTTCGACACCTTCGGACCTCGAGGGCAAGAATGTCGGGAACTGGGGTTTCGGGAACGAAGCTGAGCTGTTCGCGGGGCTCAGGCAGGCGGGTCTCGATCCGTTCGCCGATGTCAACCTTGTCCAGCAACAGTTCGACATGCTGGCGCTGATCTCGGGCGACATCGATGCTGCCCAGGCCATGACCTACAACGAGTACGCGCAGGTCCTCGAGACCGTGAACCCCGACACCGGGGAGCTCTACCAGCCGGAGGATCTCTCCGCGATCGACTGGAACGAGGTCGGCACTGCGATGCTCCAAGATGCCATATGGGCCGACGCGGACCGTCTCGCAAACGATCCCGCGTACCGCGAGACAGCGGTGAAGTTCGTCGAGGCATCGCTTCGGGGATGGGTGTTCTGTCGGGACAACTTCGATGCGTGCGTCCAACATGTGCTCGATGCCGGGCCGACGCTCGGTGAGTCCCACCAGCGCTGGATGCTCAATGAGATCAACAATCTCATCTGGCCGTCCTCGCACGGGATCGGGACGATGGATACGGCCCTATGGGATCAGACCATCAAGAACGCTGTCGACGGGGAGGTGCTCAAGGGAGTGCCGACCGAAGGGGCGTATGTCACCGACATCAATGACGAAGCACTCAAGAACCTCCGGGACGCCGGTGTCGATGTCGACGGCAACGGCTGGACGCCGAAGGAGATCGTGCTGAACGAGGGCGGCAACTAGTAGTCCACTAGCCGCGAACGATGAGGAAGGATGGAACGGGTATGAACCGGATCGAGCCACGACCCGTTGTGGCGTCTGCGCTCCAACCAGCGCCGACGATGACATGGGACGAGGCACTCGTCGAGGCGCATCGATGTCTGATGTGCTGGGACGCACCATGCACGCGGGCATGTCCCACAAGCATCGATGTTCCCCAGTTCATCAAGCGGATATCGACCGGCGACCTCACCGGTTCTGCCCGGACCATCCTGTCGTCGAACATCCTCGGCGCGTCGTGTGGGCGCGTGTGTCCGGTGGAGATGCTCTGCGAAGGAGCGTGTGTCCTCAACGAGCTCCACGAGCGACCGATCCAGATCGGACGCCTCCAAGCCTTCGGAACCGAAGAAGTCGTGTTCGGTGGCCGCCACCTGTTCGAGATCGCGACACCATCGGGGTCCTCGATCGGCATCATCGGAGCCGGGCCAGCTGGCCTTTCCGCGGGAGCCGAGCTCGTCAAGGCCGGACATTCGGTGGTCGTCTACGACGCCAATCCCGACCCGGGGGGTTTGAACACCTACGGCGTCGCGAACTACAAGATGGACATGGCGACCGCGCTGGCCGAGGTCGAGTTCATCCGGGGCCTCGGTGTCGAGCTCCGATCAGGGATCACGGTCGGAGCGGAGGTGTCGTTTGACGAACTGATCGGCCGTCACGACGCCCTCTTCGTGGGTGTGGGCCTCGGTGGTGTCCCCGAGCTCGGCCTTCCGGGGGAGGATCTCGATGGCGTCGCCGACGCTCTCGACTTCATCGCCGAAGTCAGGAGCGGAACGGCAAATGTGCAGGGTGAACGGGTCGCGGTGATCGGCGGGGGGAACACGGCCGTTGACGCCGCAACGCAGGCGGCGATGTCGGGAGCGGCCCGTGTCCACCTCGTCTACCGACGGGGCCGTGCCGAGATGGGCGGCTACCCCCATGATGTCGACCGCGCCCTCGCACAGGGTGTCGAGTTCGTGCACTGGAGCACACCGGTCCGGATCGAAGGATCCGGCTCGGTGGAGGGCCTCACCTGCATCCGCACTGAGATCGCCCCCGACGGTTCCGTCGCCACGATCAACGGCACAGAGTTCTCGATCCCCGTCGACCGTGTGCTTCGGGCAACCGGACAGGCCAAACGAACTGCCTTCCTTGGTGGTCTTCCCGGCGTTGAGATCGACGAACGCGGGAGGGTCATTGTCGACGAGCATCACCGGACCGGCAACACCAGCGTGTGGGCAGGCGGCGATTGTGTCAACGGCGGGAAGGAAGTCGTGAACGCGGTCGAGCACGGCAAGGTTGCCGCACGCAGCATCGACGCCACGCTCCGCGCAAGCTCGCGAGTCTGAGGAGGCACCATGGCAGACCTGTCCGTGAACATCTGCGGCATCGAGTCACCGAATCCGTTCTGGCTCGCTTCGGCCCCACCGACGAACACCGGTGATCAGGTCGCCCGGGCGTTCGACGCTGGTTGGGGCGGTGCGGTGTGGAAGACCCTCGGTGAGCCGATCGAGAATGTCTACAGCCGCTACTCGTCGGTTGATATCAACGGTTCCCGCATGATGGGACTCAACAACATCGAGCTGATCACCGACAGGTCCCTTGAGGTCAATCTGGTAGAGATTGCCGAGGTCAAGCGTCGCTACCCGGACCATGTCGTGATCGTCAGCCTCATGGTCGAATCCGACCCGGACGCGTGGGACACGATCATCAAGCAGGTCGAACAGGCAGGGGCGGACGGTATCGAGCTCAACTTTGGATGCCCCCACGGGATGTCGGAGCGTGGCATGGGGTCTGCGGTCGGTCAGGTCCCCGAATACACCTGTGACATCACGACATGGGCGAAAGCCTCGGCGACCACACCGGTGTTCGTGAAGCTGACCCCCAACATCACCGACATCCGCTACGCGGCGAGGGCAGCCAAGGACGGGGGAGCGGATGCCGTGTCGCTGATCAACACGATCAACTCGATCACCGGCGTCGACCTCGACTCGTTGGTTCCCCGCCCCGTGGTTGGCGACATGTCGAGCCATGGCGGCTACTGCGGCCCCGCCGTGAAGCCGATCGCCCTCAACATGGTCGCGGCGATCGCCGCCGACCCCGAAACGGCGGATCTGCCGATCAGCGGGATCGGAGGTATCCAGACCTGGCAGGATGTCGCGGAGTACATCCTGCTCGGCGCGACGACCATCCAGGTGTGTACCGCCGTGATGCACTACGGCTATCGCATCGTTGAGGGGATGCATGAGGGGCTGTCGAACTACCTCGACGACAAGGGCCTTGCGAGCGTCAGCGACCTCCGCGGCAGGTCGGTGGATCGGCTCACGACCTGGGAGAACCTCGACATCAACTTCGTCCTCAAGGCAAACATCGACCATGACAAGTGCATCGGGTGTGGGCTCTGCTACATCGCATGCGAGGACGGTGCCCACCAAGCCATCGGTTCCAAGCCGACGGAGGACGGCAAGACCGAGGTGTGGATCAAGTACGACGATTGTGTCGGCTGCAATCTGTGCAGCCTTGTCTGCCCGGTCAAGGACTGCATCACCATGGTGCCGCAAGATGTCGGAGCGACCTCGATGACCTGGGTGGAGTACACGAGCGACGCTCCCCCCGGCGACCTCTACCCGAGGCCGAAGCACGGCCTCACCATCGGAAGCTGATCCGCGTACCCAGGGTTGGCGGACCACCAAAAGGGTGGATTCGGGCCCACAGAAGCGTTCGATGCACAGCCAGCGGGACACTTGGTGATCATGGGGTGATCGGGCGTGCGAGGCCTTCGACGACCCGGACCGACGGCATCCGGGCGAACACCTCGGGATCGACCTTCACCTTCATGTCGCGCGTCCCCCCACCGACAACGACCCAAGTGGGGTCGAGCACGGCAGCATCGACCAGCACCGGAAGATCGGTGGGGAGGCCGAACGGAGTGACGCCGCCCATCACCATGCTGGTGACCTCAGCTGACACCTCGGGGGCAGCGAACGACACCTTCTTGACGCCCATTTCGCGTCGTGCCACGCCGTTGACATCGAGCCGGTCCGTCGCGAGCACCAGACACGCTGCGTAGACATCTGGGGGGCGTTTGGACGCAAGCACGATCGCGTTCGCCGAGTGATCGGGCGCGATGTCGTACGCCTCGCAGAATGCCGCGGTGTCGGCAAGGTCGGGGTCGCACTCCATGATGTCGAAGTTGGCCTTCAGGTCCACGAGGGCGTCGATCACTCGTCGCCGGAGGGATTCCGTCACGGGCTGTCCCCCATGCACACACCAAGAGCCCGCGCCGTGCGAATCCACGGATGATCCTGCGGGACGAGGTGCACCTTGCCAGCGACCTCGGTGAGCGGCACGAGCGCGACATCTTCGCCGCGCGAAGCGACCATGACCCCCGTCGTCCCGCTTGCGATGGTTGCCGTGGCAGCGACGCCGAGTTTGGTGGCGACAACCCGGTCCATCGGTGAGGGAGCACCCCCTCGCTGAACATGTCCAAGAATCGTGACACGCGACTCGAGGCCTGTCAGATCCTCGAGTTCTCGTGCGATCTCGACGGTGGTCTTGCGCTCATCGAGGAGCTGCTTGACCGCCTCATCGCGCGCTGGTGATTCGGGGACCGCAGCGATCATCTCCGTCAGCCGTTTCGAGATGGCCCCCTCGGCTACCGCGACGACCGAGAAGGTGGAACCGGCAGATCGGCGCATCGAGATGGCGTCAGCGATCGCATCCACCGAATACGGAATCTCGGGAATCACGATGACATCGGCACCTCCGCTCAGTCCAGCGCCGAGGGTGAGCCAACCCGCGTTGTGGCCCATGATCTCGACGACGATGATTCGGTGGTGGCTGTGTGCCGTTGAATGCAGGCGGTCGACGGCCTCGGTAGCGATGCCGAGCGCGGTGTCGAATCCGAGGCTGTCATCGGTTCCATACAGGTCGTTGTCGATCGTCTTTGGCAGCGTCACGATCGGCATGCCCTTCTCCGAGAGCCGAAGGGCGTTCTTGTGGGTGCCGCCGCCTCCGATGCACACCAACGCATCCAAACCGTGGTGGTTGAACGAGTCGAGCATCGCGTCGGTCATGTCCATGACCTTGTCTCCGACACGCATTCGGTGGGGTTTGTCGCGTCCGCATCCGAGAATCGTCCCCCCGGAGGTGAGAATCCCGGAGAGGGTGTCCTTGTCAAGTCGAACGATGCGGTTTTGCATGAGCCCACGGAAGCCGTCGCGAAAGCCGATCACATTCCACCCGTACTGGTGGATCGCCGACTTGCCGATGGCGCGAATGGCAGCGTTGAGCCCGGGGGAGTCACCGCCCGCAGTCAAGATGCCGATGCTCTGTGTCACGCAACCCTCCGTGGTCGCCGCGGAGCCACCCTACATGGGTGCGGTGGCAGCGAAACTGTGGCTGCGAACCGTTCATCGCGGCTGCTCCCACCGTGAGAACCTTCGCGACATCCGCTAGGTTCGGATCGATCGCGGATGTTTGGAGATTGTGATGCTGATGACCATGACGATGCACAACGCGAGGTCCCTGAAGGGACCGATCACATGACCATCGTAGCCCACGCCCATTCGGGACCCAAGATGTCGGGGTGGATCCGGACAGGACTCGTGCCGTTTCTGCTTGCGAGCCTCGTGCTCAGTGGTTGCGGCGGTGGGGATGATGGCGCGGGAGCAGCCCCCGGCTCAACCGCGGGTGGTGACAACGCGGGATCGGCGTCCGGCGGCCAAGTCGTCGATGTGCAAGCACCGGGAAAAGCATCCGTCTCGGTCGATGGACAGGAATTCAACCTGACGATGTCCCCGGCGTTGGAATGCACCATCGCGCCCGACACCATCACCTTCGCCTTCTGGGTCGGGGACAACAGCACCACCCTCGGCGGTGGAGCCAACCTCTACGATGACGGATGGCTCGGCAACCTTCGCTTGGCGACGGTCGACGACGAGGGCCTGCCCGTCTCGTACTACCCCGATGACACGGCGATGGACAGTGGCATCGCCGTCGATGGTGACAGCATGTCGTTCTCAGGTCCGATGTTGATGCAGCCGCCGAACGACGGGACCAACCCGCCCCCGGTCGCGGTAGGCGACGGGACGATCAGCGTCACCTGCGGATAGGGTTCACTGCGCGCATCCGCGCCCGCGGATGTCGGGTGTCACAGTCCCGTGGCGCTTCTCGATCCAGAGCCCCGCGGTGGGGTGCGACGAACAGTTGTGGCGTCGGTGACACGCGGTGGTACGATGCTCCTACGGAGAAAGGAGGTGGTCCAGGAATGTGTAGTTCTTGCAGGACCCCGGAGGTGGCCGAGCGCTAGCCGGCCAGCTGTGACCAGCGAGGTCGTGCTCCTCTTCGTGAGGTAGGTAGCGACTTCAACTCGGACCACCGGAACCCGGAGATCCGCACGACGGTCCCGTGCGGCGGCGCACCCGCCGAAGATGCTCCGGGTTCTTTCGCGCCCGGCTGCATTGTGGTTACAATGGACACATGTGGGGAATCCTCCTCGGGCTCGGCATCGTTGTCCTGCTCGTCATCTTGGTTATCAGCATCTACAACCGTCTGGTTGGCCAACGCAACCGGGTCGACAACGCCTGGGGCCAGATCGAAGTACAGCTCCAGCGGCGATATGACCTGATTCCGAACTTGGTGGAAACGGTCAAGGGCTACGCATCCCACGAGCGTGAGACCTTCGAACGCGTGACCAAGGCAAGAGCTGCGGCAGCAGCGGCCGAAAGCCCCGCCGATCAGGCCCAAGCCGAGAACTTCCTGACATCGGCGTTGCGCCAGCTGTTCGCCGTGGCCGAGGACTATCCCGAGCTCAGAGCGTCGGAGAACTTTGCAAGTCTCCAAGCCGACCTGACGGACACCGAGAACAAGATCGCCGTCGCCCGGCAGATCTACAACGACACCGTGCTCATGTACAACAACACGGTTCAGCAAGTTCCATCCAACATCGTTGCCTCGATGACCGGCTTCAAGACCCGTGAGCTCTATGACGCGCCGGATGCCGCCGATACCGCTCCCGAAGTCGCCTTCTAGCGGGGTGCGGAACCGAACTCCGTTCGGATTCGTCGCGGTTCTCGTCGCCGTCGTCATGCTCGTCCTGCTTCCGGCAGGAGCTGCGTTCGCGAAGTCCTTCTGGATCGATGCTGCCGACATCGTCGTGACTGTCAACGATGACGGTTCCCTCGCTGTCGTCGAGTCGATCACCTTCGATTTCGACGGCAGCTTCACCGGCGCCTACCGTGACATCCGGCTTCGTTCCGGTGAGGTCGTCGGTGACATCGTCGTTTCCGACGCTGGCGGGGAGTACACGCTGGGCGGTTGCACTTCCCTTGGTTGCTCATCCCCTCCCGGAACCTACGGCGTCGAGATCCACCCGTCGTTTGTGCGGGTGGTTTGGCACCATTCGTCCATCGACACGCTCCGAACCTTCACGCTCGCCTACACGATGACGGGTGTTGCCACGGCATACGACGATGTGCTCGATGTCAATCTCCAGGTCTGGGGTGACCAGTGGGCGGTCGGTGTCAACGACCTGACGGCTCGGATCGTGATCCCGGGGTCACCGACCGCGGGGGAGGTGCTCGTGTGGGGCCATCCGTACGATATCGACGGTGAGACCACCCTCGGCGACGACGGTGTCTCACCCGCGTTGTCGGCGCACGACATCCCAGCCGAGCGATGGGTCGAGCTCAGGGCCGTGTTCCCGGTCGACCTGCTGTCGTCGACCGACGGCGCTCGGCGCTTCACGGGACCGGGGCTTGAGGCGATACGGGCCGAAGAGGAACGCTTCGCATCCGAGGTGGAAGATGCCAATCGGGCCGCTGGCGTCGGTCTGCTCATCGGTTTGATAGCGATGGTGGCGATCGCGGGCGGGCTTGGGCTGCTCACCTACCTCCGATACGGCAGGGAGCCAAGAGTCGACTACGACCGGGACTACGAGCAGGCACCTCCGACCGACCTCCATGCTGCCGAGGTCGGTGCGCTGCTCTCACAGGGGAAGGTTGCCGAGAACGAGTTCACCGCAACGCTGTTCGCCCTGATTCAGGCGGGCGCGATCGACGCCAAACCGACCCAGGTGGTCCGATCGACATGGGGTGGCCTGAGGAAGGAGACCATCAGCGACCTCGAGTTGAGCCTCGGTGACAAGACGACGGGTCTTCGCGATTTCGAACAGTCGGTTCTCACGGTTGTCAAACGGGTCCTCGACGATGGTCCGATGCCTCTCACCGACTTCCGTTCCCGAATCCGCGACGATGCCGCCGCGAACGCGACGACCTACGAGTCCTTCCAGGGTCGCGTCCTCGACGCCGTACTGCGCGCCGATTTGCTCGACCGATCCGGCAACATTGCCGCCGTTCTCACGGTGGTCGTTGCGGGCCTCCTTGTGGCTGCGGCGTGGTTCGTGCTGCCGCGAACGCTCGGCGACCGGCCCGGTGGGGAGGCGATGGTGACGCTGATCATCTTCGGGATGGCCCTCGGAACGGGGCTCCTCGTTCTGCTTCTCCTGTTCCGAAAGGTCCGAATCAAACGGACGCGCAAAGGAGCCCTCGAAGCAGAACGATGGTTCGCCTTCAAACGGTACCTCAAGGACTTTTCCCGGATCGTCGACGCTCCGACGATCTCCCTCGACCTGTGGGACCAGTACCTCATCTACGGCATCAGTCTCGGTGTTGCCGAAGAAGTGCTCGAACAGGCGAGGCTCCACGCTCCGCCCGAGCTCGAATCGGCGTCCTCGATCTACTGGTACGGCACCCACGGGTACACCGGGGGCAGCACCCAGAACGCGTTCGCTGGGATCACCTCGGCCCTGTCGGGAGCCTTCACCCCACCGTCGTCCGGCGGAGGAGGGGGCGGTTTCTCCGGTGGAGGAGGGGGTGGCGGAGGAGGGGGTGGCGGCGGTGCGTGGTGAGCCTGGCCGATCCGCAAGCGGCGAGATGACTGGGCGCTAGGGTTCGCCGGGTGTCCACGCTGTCTGATCCGCTCGCACTCCCGGTCGAGGAGTATCTCGATGCGGTCCGCTCCGACGGTCGAGTCCTCATCGAGTCTGCGGCCGATGCCGGCATGGATGCGCCGGTGCCAACCTGTCCGGATTGGACGGTGCTCGACCTCGTCCACCATGTCGAGTCGGTGTACCGGCACAAGACCGCAAGCGTCAGGGACGACCACCGGGACGGCTCGCCGCCGTGGGTGGATGTGGACGACGGCGCCGACCTCGGATCACTCGGTGGGGCCCTCTCGGAGATGATCTCGGTGTTCGAGCGGGCCGATCTGTCGCTTCCTTCCTGGACATGGTGTCCCCACGACCACCGAGCGGACTGGTGGGTGCGCAGGATGGCACACGAGACCACGATTCACGCCGCGGACGCGCTCGCCGCGGCTGGACGAAGCCATGAGATCCCGCAAATGCTCGCTGTCGATGGCGTCGACGAGATACTCGACGAGATGCTCATCGGTGCGCCCCGGTGGGCGACCCTCACACCGGCTGACGGGAGAATCGACTTGCGAAGTGACGGGCGAACATGGAGCGTTCGCCTCGCAACGATGGTGGGCACCTCGCCGCGGACCGGAATCCACTACGACGAGGATGCGTTGATCCTTGAGCCCGACACGCAACCGGATACGGTCATCAACGCCGACCCGAGCACCCTTGACCTGTGGCTGTGGGGGAGGGCGACACTTCCACCCTCGTGTGTCTCAGGGAACGGCGAACTGGTTGATCGCCTTCGCTCCATCGCCGCAAGCGCCACCGTGTGACGCCGGGGCGTCGCCCGTGACCAGCCCCGACCGAGCGACCGTGCAGGTGTACGGAGTTCGCGCTGAAGCCGACATCGCAGTGGCAAGGCTCGCAGCTGACGGGATCGATGCCGTCGTGTACCAGGACGACGAGGGTGGCCTCAACCCGGGCTTCTTCAGGCGATACGGTGTGCGGGTCGAAGTCGATGCGTGCGACCTCGTCGATGCCATGTCGAGCCTTGGCATCGAACGAGTCCGTATCCACGGAGAGATGGCGGTGGGGATGTTGCAACATGCCAACTGGGCATATCCCGACGAAGCATGCGGACTGGTTGCGTTTGATGCGGCGAATCAGCCTTCGTTCCTGTTCTGTCTGACCAACGCGGAAGCGTCGGATCGCCGTTTCTTGATCACGCCGGTTGAGTTCCACGGGGCGCTCACCCTCGCAGAATCCATGGGTATGTCGATCGGCGGGGTGTTCCACAGTCATGTGCGCTCGGAGGCGTTCCCGTCGAGGACCGACATCGACATGCGACCAGACCGTCGGTGGTTGCACTTCATCGTTGGGCCGGTTTCGGGCCTGCCCGTTCTCAGAGGGTTCCGAATCGTTGACGGCCTTGTCACCGAAGTGTCGCTTGTCGTCGAGGCATAGACTCGCGCCAATGGCCCGCTCGGAGCACAACCGTGAGGCGTACCGCGCCCTGTTCGGATATGTCGGGGCCGGTCTCCAGGCATTTGCCGGTCTCCTCGTGCTGATCTCGGTACCGATCGCGCCCGGCTGGCTCATGGTCGTACTGCTTACGCTGCTCGTCGTGGCGGGTGTCTGGTCCTGGTTTCGGTACCGCTCGAACTTCATGATGCCGACCCTGGTGGGCGTGGCCGGTGCCGTGATCTGGATGACGGCGGTCGGCGTTGGGGTCGGTGTGTTGGGTTGGTCGCCGTGAAGCTGACGGTTCTCGGATCATCGGCCGGAACCCCGACTCGGACGAATCCCGCGTCCGGATACTTGATCGAGCACGAGGGCGCCACGGTATGGCTCGACGCAGGGCCGGGCACCTTCATGGCGCTCGCGGCCATCACCGACCCCGGCCAGCTCGATGCGGTCGTCATCTCCCATGTCCATGTGGACCATTGCAGCGATCTGTTCGGCTTGTATGGCTACCTCGCCTATGGCCCCTCGGGACATGTCCCGATCCCCGTGTTTGTGACGCAGGGCGCGACCGAGCTCTTCGCTGCGTTTGCGGGAGCCTCCGGGGAGCATGTCTTCCACTCCGTGCTCGACTTCAGGGAGGTCGGCCCTGCCGATACCGACACGGTCGGGCCGTTCGAGTTCGAGTTTGGGGCCGGGCACCACGCAGTCACAAACAACATCACGAGGGTGACGACGGCAGCGGGAACGATCGTGTATTCGGGGGATACCGGGCCATCCCCAGACTTGGTGGCGACCGCGCGCGATGCAGACCTCTTCGTCTGCGAAGCGACGATGGTCGGATCAAGGGACGACCAAACCTACCCCTATCACCTCACTGCCGGCGAAGCCGGAGAGGCGGCCGCGTCGGCCCGAGTCGGCCATCTCGTCGTGACCCACATCTCACACCTTGTGGAGTCGTGGCTGTCGGTTGCCGAGGCGGGTGCGAGCTTCGATGGGCCGATCTCGTACGCTGCACGGGGCGCCACCTTCGAAATCTGACGAATGGAGCTGAACATGCGTACGAACCGGCAGCCGAACGAGCTGCGCGAGGTCAGGATCACGCGAGGATTCACCGAGATGACGCCCGGTTCGGTGCTCATCGAGATGGGGAAGACCCGCGTCCTGTGCACGGTGTCACTCGATGATCAGGTGCCTCCGTGGATGCGGGAGTCCGGGAAGGGCTGGGTTACGGCCGAGTACGCCATGCTTCCCGGGGCAGGGTCGAGCCGGATCCGCAGGAGCTCGATCAACGGTGGTCGTACGAAGGAGATCCAGCGGTTGATCGGCCGGTCGCTGCGTGCCGCCGTCGATGCCGAGGCAATGGGGCCGATCACGGCGCTGGTCGATTGTGATGTGCTCCAGGCCGACGGGGGAACACGAACAGCATCGATAACGGGTGGTTGGATCGCCCTTGCGGATGCCTTCGACCAGTGGATTGCAGACGACAAGATCGCGACGAACCCGATCACCACGAACATCGCTGCGGTGTCGGTCGGTGTGGTTGATCGCCAGCCCCTGCTGGATCTCGACTACCGCGAGGATGTGGCTGCCGATGTCGATGCCAATGTGGTGATGACCGGCGATGGCCTGATCATCGAGGTACAAGGGACCGCCGAGGGAGAACCGTTCGATCGTGCGCTGCTTGACACCATGATGGACTACGCAAGCGAGGGCATCGCCTCCCTTGTCGATGTCCAGAACGAGTCGCGCCGATGAAGCGACCGCACGGCGTCGTGGTCGCGTCGAAGAACGACGACAAGATCGCCGAGATCGCGGCGGTGCTCGGGGCGCTCGATCCTCCGATTGTCATCATCGGCGGCCATGCGTGGCCCGACATCGAAGAAACGCAGGACACGCTCGCAGGAAACGCGTTGCTCAAGGCTCGTGCTGTTTGTGAAGCTACCGGTCACGCCGCGGTCGCCGACGACACCGGGCTTGAGGTTGACGCGCTCGGTGGCGATCCAGGGATCCACACGGCCCGCTATGCGGGGGACGACGCAACCTACACCGACAATGTCGAAAAACTGCTCGCAGATCTCGAGGGCGTCACCGCTCGAACGGCGCGTTTCAGGACGGCAATCGCCCTCGTCACTCCGTCGAGCGCCGAGGTGATCGTCGAGGGGGTACTCGAGGGTGTGATCACCACCGAGCGGCGCGGTTCGAGCGGTTTCGGCTATGACCCGGTGTTCGAGGTGCCGTCCGACGGGCGAACACTCGCCGAGATGGAGAGCGAGGAGAAGAACGCGATGTCGCATCGTGCGGTTGCGCTGCGCCTCCTCGCCGACCATCTCGGGTAGCGCCTTGACCGCGTCGCCAAGGCTCACACCGGCCATCGATCGGGCACTGTGCGGTGCGGGTGGGGAGATTCGAACTCCCACATCTTTCGATACCAGGTCCTAAACCTGGCGCGTCTGCCAGTTCCGCCACACCCGCATGGCTCTCGATTCTGGCAGGGATGCGTCACCAAGCAACGGGAGAAGGTTGATGCCCCCGTGATACGGGGGCTTGTCGTGGGTCGCCTGGGACTTGAACCCAGAACCTACGGATTAAGAGTCCGTTGCTGCTGCCAAATTGAGCTAGCGACCCGTTCATCAGGCTACCAAGGTGGTCGATCTAGCGAAGCGTGGGCTTCAGCTACGACATCGATCCAGACCATGACTTGGTGCCAGTAGTTCGATGCCTTCCGAGTTCGGACGCGACACACACCGTGTGGCAAGGGGTTCTTTCGGTGTCCGGTCCCCGCAGGCTTGATGAATGTCTTCCCGAAGGGTGCGGCTTCCATTCCGAGTTCAGTCGACCAATACCGCTTCGCGGCACTCTCGTCATTGCCTGCATGAAGGTGTAGCCCGAGCTTGAAATCGGCTTTCTCGTCGAGATAGCGACGCACCCAGCGGATGAAGTACCGCAGCGCAGCAGGGTCAGAGTTGGCGAGATCAAGCATGTTGCGAGTCTTGGACCCCTCGGCCCAGTAGAGGACGACACCTCCAACCCACCGTGCATCGTTCAGGTAGGTGTAGCCGGACTTATACGCGTCGCGGCGGATCGAAGCGATTTCGATATGCCTCTTGCGCTGCGTATCCCTGGGGATACCTCGCTGGGTATGCGGACCGGTGCGGTCTCGAATGGCTTCGATCTGGGCGTTCGTCATGGTGACCTCGCGGCACCAGTTCGACAATGTCGACTTTGGTACAGCGATCAGTGTTTGGATCTCAGAGAAAGTGAGGCCAAGGCGGCGGAGGGAGAGGCCGAGTTGCTTGCGTTCCCAGCGGTGCAGGTCTTTCCATGATTCAGCGAGAGCGAGGAGTTCGGGCGGTACGACGGGCTCCATGCTTCATCATCCCGGCCCGGTGTGACAAGTTGTGTGCGTGCGGGGCTGGGCACGGTATCGTCACGGGTCAACCGGGCTGTGGCGCAGCTTGGAAGCGCACCTGCTTTGGGAGCAGGGGGTCGTCAGTTCAAATCTGACCAGCCCGACGTCCACGCGTACCCAGGGTTCCCGTTCGACAAAAAGGTCAACTGGAACCCTGGGTACGGTCGATACCACCTACCGAAGTAGTCTGCGACGGTCTTCGGTGGGATGAATGGAACGCTCCAAGCTGATTCGAATGGCTGCGCTTGGCATCGCGCTGGTCGCTGCCATTGGCACGCTGATCGTTGTTCGTAGCCGCAACGAGGCACCAACTCTGGCAGCGCATCTCACCTGTGACACCGAGGCGGTCGGAGCCACGAGGTTCCGCGAGGTCAGCGCACCGAATCCGGCCGTGTCGTTGACCAAGCTCGCCGATGTGGAAGACCCGACGGATGCCACCATGCGGCCCGGTGATGAGGGCATCTATGTGACGAGCCGCATCGGTCGCGTGCTGAGGATCACGACCTCGGCATCCCCAGAAACCGTGCTCGATGTTGGCACGCTGGACCGCACTTGGCAGGGGGCCCTCATGTCGCTGACCTTCGACCCGTCGGGTCGGTATCTGTATGTCAACTACACGCGAGATGGCGTCAATCATGTGGAGGCTCACGCGGTTGACGGTGATGGGACCGTCGCTCCCGAAGCTGTGTCGATCCTCGCGGTTTCGCAACCGGTTGATGTCCACAACCTCGGGGCGATGGTGTTCGGACCCGACGGCAACCTGTTCATCGCAAGCGGTGACGGTGGCAGTCCCGGCGAGCTTCCCGACATTCGTCGGGACGGCCAGAACATCCGGACCATCTACGGTGGGATCCTTCGCATCGATCCGGATCCGGTGAACGGCGGCTACTCGGTTCCTCAGGACAATCCGTTCGTGGAGGTCGAGGGCGCCGCGACCGAGTTGTGGGTCATCGGGTTTCGGAACCCGTGGAGGTTCAGCTTCGATCGCGAGACAAGCGACCTGTGGGTTGGTGATGTTGGGCAGTGGTGTTGGGAGGAGGTCTCGCAGGTGCCGTTCGTCGATGCGCCCGGAACCAACTTCGGTTGGAGTGGGTTCGAGGGGTTTCACCGAGGCGCCGATGATCCACCCGCCGAGCATCGGCTTCCGGTGTACGAGTACCGTCGCGGTGACCCCGAGGCGGAGATCGCCCACTGCGCGGTCATCGGTGGATTCATCTATCGAGGGGACGGCATCCCGGCACTCCGAGGTGCATATGTGTTTGCCGACTACTGCGCCAGGCAGCTCGAAACCCTCCGTCTGCACGAGGACGGCTCGGTTGAATTCCAGGTTCTCACCGGCACCGACGGGCTTGTCCAGGCGATCGGTACCGATCTCGACGGGGAATTGCTGATTGTCGAAAACGACGCGGTCTATCGACTCGGTCCCGGTTAGGGGCACATCAGGTTGGTCTGACCGCGTGCACGACGACATCGATGGCGGTCGCGTCTGCCTCCTCGACGGAGCGTTCACGCTCACCGAGCTCGATGATGTCCAGACCGGTCAACAGCGGTCTGATCTCGTCCTCACGCCACAGCACCTCCGGATCCTGGGGACCGCCGTAGCCGAAGCCCAGATTCCGGGCTCCATGCCCCACACCGAACAGGACACCCCCCGGCGCAACCGCTTCAACAGCCATACGAATGGCGCCGGCGAATGGCTCAGCAGGCAGCTGGAGGTAGAAGACGATCACGAGGTCGAAGCTCTCCTCCGGTTCCCATGTCGTTGCATCGGCGACGAGCCAAGTGATCGTTGACTGCCCAGCGAGCCTCCGCGCCTTTGCGATTCCCACCGGTGAAAAGTCGATGCCTGTCACCGTCCACCCGTGTCGGGCGAGCCAAATGGCGTTCCTGCCTTCACCGCATGCGATGTCGAGGGCCGTGCCGGGTTCGAGGCCCTCGACGAGCGGTGGAAGGAACTCGTTGGGACCAGCGGACCAGACGAGCTCGGATTCGGCGTAGCGATCATCCCATCGGGTGCTGTCCATCGTCGCATCGTACGATGCTCGGGCTGCGAAGATGCAGCCCATGGTCCCATCCACCAAGGACAGCGTCACGGTCGACGAGATCGCCTGCCTCTTCGAAGGGCACGACATCGCCTGGTGGGTTGCGGGCGGACTCGCCATCGACGCCTTCCTCGGTTGGCAGACCCGCGAGCATGCTGATCTCGACATCGAGATCTACCGTGCGGATGCGGAATTGCTCCACGAGATCTTCGCCGGTTGGGAACTGGCGACGGTTACCGAAGACTCGCTCGACCCGTGGCCGCCTCGAGTCCCGTTGAGCGATGCCGTATACGCGGTGTGCGCGCGACGGGCGTCGACTTCTGCGTGGACGGTGGAAGTCGTCCTTGCTGACGGTGACGACGCTTTCTGGCGATTCCGTCGTGAGACCGGCATCGTGGTGCCCCGAGATGAGGTGTCCCGCGTCATCGACGCGATTCCCTACGGCATGCCCGAGGTCCAGCTTCTGTACAAGGCGCTCAGGCATCGCCGGAAAGACGACCTCGACATGGTCCGTTGCCTGCACCGACTCGAGCGACGCCAACTCGAGTGGCTAGCTACGGCGATCGAGCGCCTCGAGCCGTCGCACCCGTGGATCGATCTGATCGCTGCGGCGCTCACCCGCCACACGACTGGTGTGTGAACCCGGTAACCTCTCCATGCGTTCGCGGGTGTAGCTCAATGGCAGAGCCCCAGCCTTCCAAGCTGGTTACGCGGGTTCGACTCCCGTCACCCGCTCGGCCGGTGGAAGAAGAACCATCGGGAGTAGCCCCCGTAGCTCAACGGGATAGAGCAACGGACTTCTAATCCGTAGGTTGCACGTTCGAGTCGTGCCGGGGGTGCATACAAGACCCGTCGGTGGCAAGGGTCGGCTCGTCCCCGCGTACCCAGGGTAGACAGACCACCACAGTGGGGGTCTGCAGCCCGCAGAACCGCCACGCAGGGTTTTCGACGCAACCGACCGACAGTTTGTCGAACATCTCTCGGCGTAGACCTTGCCGTGATGCATCGCTGTGAATGATGCACTGAGAGCTGGAGGTTGCTCGAATGTTCAGAAATGCAAGCCTGCTGATGGGTCTTGTGCTCGTCGTCACCGCGTGTTCCGGTTCCGATACTGCCGACACAACAACGACATCGTCGACATCAACGACCGTGGCACCTGCGACGACGACAACGGCCCAGTCGACCACGACGATCGGCGAGGTCGGAATCGATGTTGAGGCGATCGTGCCCGGGGAGAACCCAGACGCAGACGCGATCGTCCAGACATACGCAATCGTGTTCGACAGCACGACAACCTTCGAGGAGAAGGCCCCGTTCCTGGTTGATCCTGAGGGACTCGAGTCAACGGTCGACGCCTACACCGATGCCGGTGCCGCGGTAGGAGGCATCTTCCTTGAGGTGACGGCGGTCGGGATCAGTGACGATCTGGCTTCGGTCAACTACGACTTGCTATTCGGCGGGAATGTGTTCCAACCCGATCAGCAGGGTGATGCCGTCCGTGTGGATGGCAGGTGGCAGGTGACGCGCGACTACTTCTGCTCGATCATGGCGCTTGCACGCGTTCCCTGTTCCTGAGTTTCCACATATTCGGTTCATCGTCCATGGTTGCGCCTGACGCGGCGAATGTGAACCGTGAACTTCTCCTACACTTCCCCCGCTCGAGCGTTCGGCTTGCAACCGCTCGGTAGCTTTTGCGAGTCCGCTGGAACATGGTGACCGTAGCTCAGTCTGGTGAGAGCACCGGGTTGTGGTCCCGGGGGTCGCGGGTTCGAATCCCGTCGGTCACCCCAACGCCGCTGGCTCCCCCACATCGGTGGGGGAGCGGCGCGGTGTCGTCTTCGAGGAGCGTGTGTGAAAACAGAGGTCAAGGAGTCCGGACGGTTCGAGCGAACCCTCACGGTTCGGATCAGTAGCGAGGAGCTCGCGACCGCCAAGAAGAAGGCGGCAGCGAAGCTCTCGGCTTCGATGAAGATCAAGGGCTTTCGTCCTGGCAAGGCTCCGGTGGCCGTGGTCGAACGGACCGCCGGTGCCGGGTATCTGCGGTCCGAGGCGATCGAAGAGGCCATCAGGAAGGTCATCCCTGCCGCGATCGATGATGCGGGTCTTGAGCCGGTGACGGTGCCAGCGGTATCGGACATTCGCGACGAGTTCGACGACGGTACCGTCGAGGTCGATGTCGTGGTGACGCTGTGGCCGGTGCTCGAAGCGCTCCCGGACCTCGGGGATTTCGAGATCGAGGTCGAACCTGTCGATGTCACCCAGGAGGCCATCGACGAACAGATCGACGCGCTGCGGAACCAATTCGCCGAGCTTGAGGATCACGAAGGCAAACTGTCTGCGGGCGACTTCGCGATGATCGACATCACCGCCACCGTCGATGGCGAAGAGATCCCCGAGGCAGCGGCACGGGACATGATGTACGAGGTCGGATCGGCGTCGTTCATCGACGGACTCGATGCGATCCTCGAAGGCGCGTCTGCTGGGAGTACCGTCCATGGCGAGGCAACCCTTCCGGAGGGATACACGGACCACGGCGGCCAGCGGGTCACCCTCGAGGTGGTGATCAGGGAGGCCAAGAAGAAGACCCTGCCCGATCTCACCGATGAGATGGCTGCCGACGCAACCGAATTCGAGACCGCGGCCGAGCTGCTCGCAGCGCTCGAACGCAACATGCTTGCGTTCAATATCCACACCCAGCGCAGGGTGCTTCAGGACAAGGTCATTCAATATGTGCTCAACGAAATCGATCTCGACCTGCCAGAAGCGCTCATCGCCGCGGAGATCCAAGCGAGGGTGCGCAATCTCAGTTCCCGTCTCGAATCCGACCATCTCTCCATCGAGGACTACCTGCGCATCGTCGGCAAGGATGAGGAGGCGTTCATCGCTGATACGCGTGCCCAGGCCGAGAACGCCCTCGCCACAAGGGTCCTGCTCGAGAGCATCGCCGCGATCGAGAACTACGAAGTGACCGATGACGACCTTCGTGACCAGATTCGTTCCATGCTGCAGGGACAGGAAGCCGATGTCGACGCGATCCTCGAGGTCTGGAAGTCCGGTGGTCAAGTTGAGTCGCTGACCGGTGATATCCTCCGCGACAAGGCACTGCTGAGCCTGATCGAATCGGCGACTCCCGTCGACTCGGATGGCAACGCCGTCGATCTGACCCCGGTCGAGATCGATGAGCCGCAACAAGAGAACCCACAGAACCCAGATCAAGACCCCACCGACGGTGTCGGGGAGGATGATGACCCTTCCCCCGAACCCGAGGATGCGCCGAACGAGCCGGAGGAATCACTATGAGCTATCTCGTCCCAACGGTTGTCGAACAGACCCCACGCGGTGAACGAGCCTTCGACATCTACAGCCGCCTCCTCAAGGACCGCATCATCTTCCTCGGGACGCCGATCGATGACGGTGTCGCGAACATCATCATGGCCCAGCTGCTCCACCTCGAAGGCGAGGATCCCGACAAGGACATCAACCTGTACATCAACTCGCCGGGTGGCTCCACCTACGCGTTGATGGCGATCTACGACACGATGCAGTTCATCAAGCCCGATGTCGCAACCTACTGTATGGGGTTGGCGGCATCCGCAGCTGCGGTCCTGCTCGCGGCCGGGGCGAAGGGCAAACGGTATGCGCTCCCACACAGCCGCATCATGATCCACCAGCCCCATGTGTCGGGTGTCGGAGGCCAGGCAACCGACATCGAGATCCACGCACGCGAGATCCTCAAGACGCGTGAAGAGATCAACCTGATCCTTGTGGAGCACACCGGCCAGCCGCTTGAGGTGGTCGAAGTCGACACCGAACGCGACTTTTGGCTCGGACCTGACGAAGCCATCGAGTACGGTGTGGTTGACTCGATGTTGACGGGTCGTCAACTCGAAGCCGTCTCCAGCTAGGGGAGCACCGTGGCGAAATACGAGGGATCCGAGCTGCTCAAGTGCAGTTTCTGTGGAAAGTCGCAGAAACAGGTCAAGAAGCTGATCGCCGGCCCGGGCGTCTACATCTGCGACGAGTGCATCGAGCTGTGCAACGAGATCATCGAAGAGGAGCTCTCTGGCACCCAGGAAGTCGAGTTCGCCGAGCTTCCCAGGCCGCATGAGATCTACGAATTCCTCGAGGAGTATGTCGTCGGGCAATCCCAGGCAAAGAAGGTTCTCTCGGTTGCCGTGTACAACCACTACAAGCGGGTGAGGGCAGGAGAACGATCCACCGACGACGATGTGGAGTTGCAGAAGTCGAACATCCTGATGATCGGCCCGACCGGTTCGGGCAAGACGCTGATGGCCCAGACGCTCGCCAAGCTGCTCAATGTCCCGTTCGCGATCGCCGACGCAACGGCCCTGACCGAGGCCGGCTATGTCGGGGAGGATGTGGAAAACATCCTCCTCAAGATCATCACCGCTGCGGACTTCGACACGAAACGAGCCGAGCAGGGGATCATCTACATCGACGAGATCGACAAGATCGCACGCAAGGCCGAGAACCCTTCGATCACACGCGATGTGTCCGGTGAGGGTGTCCAGCAGGCACTCTTGAAGATCCTCGAGGGTTCCGTTGCCTCGGTACCACCCCAGGGAGGCCGCAAACACCCCCACCAGGAGCTGATCCAGGTCGACACGACCAACATGCTGTTCATCTGCGGTGGTGCGTTCGCAGGGCTCGAAGAGGTGATCGCGAAGCGGGTCGGCGGCTCCGCGATCGGCTTCGGCGCCGATGTGAAATCCAAGGAACAGGCGCGGGCCGCCGACATCATCGACAAGGTGAT
Organism: Acidimicrobiia bacterium; assembly: GCA_041393965.1. Classification (NCBI taxonomy): domain Bacteria; kingdom Bacillati; phylum Actinomycetota; class Acidimicrobiia; species Acidimicrobiia bacterium. The sequence goes on from JAWKJB010000003.1 coordinate 349,634, forward strand.
GCCGGAGGACCTCATCAGCTACGGCCTCATCCCGGAGTTCATCGGGCGTTTGCCCGTGATGACCACCGTTGCCGATCTCGATAAGGAATCGCTCGTGAGGGTCCTCACCGAGCCGAGGAACGCCATCACCAAACAGTATGCGCGGTTTTTCGAGATGGACGGTGTCGAATTGGTCATCACCGACGATGCTTTGGTTGCCATCGCCGAACAGGCCATGAAACGCGGAACCGGAGCCAGAGGGCTTCGCGCCATCATGGAAGAGGTCCTGCTCGACACGATGTACGAACTGCCGTCGCGTACCGATGTCGCCCGTGTCGTGATCGACGGCGATGTGGTGCGCGAGCGGGTCAACCCGACGCTTGTACCGATCCAAGATGTGGTGGCGTCGGACCTCCCAGAAGAACGCACCGCGTAGGATCGACCTCGGTGCGGTCGATGACCCCGCACATGCCCCACGACCCGATTGCGGACCCCGCCGAATGGCGTCGTCGGATCGTCATTACACTCCTGTGCCGCGGAGGACGAAGTGAGCGAAGGCCGTGATGAACCCAACGTATCAGCCCGACGAGGTGGAATCGCGGTGGTACAGGGTCTGGGAGGAGTCCGGCTCGTTCCGTCCTGAGGTCAACCCCGACGGTGAGCCGTTCTGCATGGTCATCCCCCCGCCCAATGTCACGGGTGTGCTGCACATGGGGCACGCCCTCGACCACGCGATGCAAGATGTGATCATTCGTCGGAAGCGCATGCAGGGGTTCGCGGCCCTGTGGTTGCCGGGAACCGATCACGCCGGCATCGCGACACAGAATGTGGTCGAGCGCGAACTCCGCAACGAGGGCATGACCCGGCATGACCTGGGGCGCGAGGCGTTCGTCGAACAGGTGTGGGCATGGAAGGCCAGGTCGGGGAACACGATCGCAACGCAGATGCGGCGCCTCGGCAACTCGACGGATTGGAGCCGCGAGCGCTTCACCTTCGATGAGGGACTCAGCACCGCGGTGCGCAAGGTGTTCGTCGACCTGTACCACGAGGGGCTTGCGTACCGCGCCAACCGGATCATCAACTGGTGTCCGCGGTGCCACACCGCCCTTTCCGATATCGAGGTCGAACACCATGAGGTCGCAGGAACCCTGACCCACATCAGGTACCCGTACGCCGACGGATCCGGTCACCTCACCGTGGCAACGACCCGGCCCGAGACCATGCTCGGCGACACCGCCGTTGCGGTGCATCCCGATGATGATCGGTATCGGGAAGCAGTCGGTTCGACCGTCGTGCTGCCGTTGATGGACCGCGAGATCCCGGTGATCGCCGATGATGCGGTCGAATACGAATTCGGCACGGGCGCGGTCAAGGTGACGCCTGCCCACGATCCCGTCGACTTCGAGATCGGGGAGCGTCACGGGCTTCCTTCGATCATCGTGATCGACACGGAGGCACGGATCAACGAGAACGGGGGCACCTTTGCCGGCATGGATCGCTTCGCAGCTCGTGCGGCGATCGTGTCCCGACTCGGCGAGGTCGGTGCGATCGACAAGGTCGAGGAGCATCACCATTCCGTTGGCCACTGCTCCAGATGTAACACGGTCGTTGAGCCGGTCTTGTCGCTCCAGTGGTTCGTGAAGGTCGAGCCACTCGTCAAGCCTGCAATCAGGGCGGTCAAGGACGGCGAGGCGCGGTTCATCCCGCACCGGTGGGAGAAGACCTACTTCCACTGGATGGAGAACCTCAGGGACTGGTGTGTGAGCCGTCAACTCTGGTGGGGACACCGCATCCCTGCCTGGTACTGCGACGGATGCGACGAGACGATCGTGTCAATGGACGATCCGGTGGCGTGCCCCGCGTGCGGTTCGTCGGAGCTGCATCAGGACCCAGATGTGCTCGATACCTGGTTCTCGTCGGCGCTGTGGCCTTTCAGCACACTGGGTTGGCCGGAGGAAACCGACGACCTTGCTCGCTTCTATCCGACGAACACGCTCGTGACCGGCTTCGACATCATCTTCTTCTGGGTTGCTCGGATGCTGAAGATGGGGCTCCATTTCACGGGCAAGGCACCGTTCAGCGACATCGTCATCCACGGGATGGTGCGCGACATGGACGGCGTCAAGATGTCGAAGTCGTCAGGGAATGCACTCGATCCCCTCGAGCTCGCTGACGAGTACGGTGCAGATTCGGTGCGCCTCGCGCTGATCCAGGCAGCCTCACCCGGTCATGACATCCCACTCAACACCGAGTGGGTGGATGCGGCAAGGCGGTTCGGCAACAAGCTGTGGAACGCGCTGCGCTTCGCCGTCGAGTTCATGGAGGTCACCGAAGTCCCACCAAACGGCGGCTATCCGGCCCAACCGGGACCCCAGGACGCCTGGATCCTGTCGCGGCTGCACGAGGTGGTCGGGCAGGTCGATGCCCTCCTCGACGAGTACCGCCTCTCGGACGCCTACGGCGTGGTGTACAACTTCGCGTGGGCAGAGGTGTTCGACTGGTATCTCGAAATGGCCAAGGCGGTCGCCACCGACGAGGTCGACGGCCCCCGCATGCGCCAGACGCTCGGTGTCGTGCTGCGGGATGTGCTCAAGCTGTTCCATCCCGCTATCCCGTTTGTCACTGAGGAGCTCTGGCGCCATCTCGGTGACCGAACCACCCTCTTGGTGACGGCACCGTGGCCGGACCCACCGTCGTATGACGCACCGACCGAGATCGCGTCGCTTCGCGATGTTGTAACCGGGATCAGGCAGTTCCGTTCCCAGCACCAGATCTCGCCGAAGACACCGATCCCCGTGATCGCCGTCGACGATGGTTCGTTGCCGCCATGGTGGATGCGACAGGCTGCGTCGTTGGCGAACGCGTTGCCTCGAAGTGGCCGACGACCGGACCCGATCACCGGGCACTCGCGCCTTTCGGGAGCCGATGTGGAGGCCTACATCCCGCTCGAGGGACTGGTCGACATCGAAGCCGAGCGGCCGAGGGTGAAGAAGGTCATCGATGAGCTTGAGGCAAACCTTGCACGGTCCAAAGCCAAGCTCGACAATCCCCAGTTTGTCGACCGCGCGCCGGGGGAAGTCGTTGACGCCGAACGGGAACGAATCGAGGACCTCGGTACCGAGCTCGTCAAACAACGCGCCTTGCTCGCCGAACTCGGCTGATCCGATGGAACAGCCCTCCATCATCACGACCCGCGAGCAGGCCGAAGCGTTCCTCGATGCCCGCATCGGTGCAGGGGTCCGTCCCGGGCTCGAACGCATCTCCGGCCTGCTTGAGTTGATGGGGAACCCCCACAAGGCTTATCCGTCGATTCACATCGCGGGAACCAACGGCAAGACGACCGTGGCGCGGATGGTGCAGCAGATACTCGGTGCCCACGGGCTCGCAACCGGAGGATTCACCTCACCGCATCTCGGAAGCGTCGAGGAGCGCTTCGCTATCCACGGCGAGACGGTCGAGCCGGAGGAGTTCACCAAGGCCGTCGCCGACATCGCATGGTTTGTCGAGCGGTACGAAACCGACACCGACACTACGGTGACCTACTTCGAGGTCACCGTGGCGCTCGCCTTCTCCATGTTCGCCGCCAGAGCCGTCGACGCGGCCGTTGTCGAGGTTGGCCTCGGGGGACGGCTTGACGCGACCAATGTCGTGGACGCCGATGTGTCGATTGTGACCGGCGTCGACATCGACCACACGGAATACCTCGGGTCGACCGTTGTCGACATTGCAACCGAGAAGATGGCGATCCTCAAACAGGGAGGAACGCTCGTGACCGGACCGCTCCCTGCCGACGCGATCGGTGTTGCTGCCTCCCGAGTCGAGGCGGCAAGGGCCAACTGGATTCGGCACGGATTCGATTTTTCCGTGACGGACGCGACCCTCGCCGTTGGCGGCTGGCGCTGCTCGGTCGCCGGTGTGCACGGGGACTACGACGGACTGTATCTGCCCCTCCATGGGCGTCACCAGGTCGAGCACCTCGCCCTGTCGGTGGCGTCGTGCGAGATGTTGCTCGGACGGGAACTCGACCACGACGCCCTTGTGCTTGCGGTGGAATCGGTGACTTCGCCCGGACGGCTCGAAGTCGTGCGGAGGCGTCCCGTTGTGTTGCTCGACGGAGCGCACAACGCTCAGGGATTCCGAGGCCTTGCAGCGACGATCGACGATGAGTTCCCTGCGATGGAGTGGAGGATGGTCCTCGGCATTCGGGGCGAACGATCCGTTGAGTCCCTCATTGCCCCGCTCGTCGGCCAGGTTTGCAAGGTGTATGCAACTGCGGCGAACGATGAGAGTGCGATCGCCCCCGATGTCATTGCCGCCGCGGCGGCCGATGTGCTCGAGGTGCCAGCTGCTGCCTATGAGCGATCCGAACAGGCGCTTGCCGATGCGGTTGCCGACGCAGGCGTCGATGGCGGCGTGATTGTCACGGGTTCGTTGTATCTCGTTGGGGAAGTGCGGCATCTCTTCGAAGTCGCGGTGGACGCGTCTGCCGGGGCACATCTGCGTTTCGAACCCGAGGTTCTCGACGACTGAGCGCAGTGTCGTGACTCGGTGCCGGTAGTCGGCAGGCGGTCGATACCCTCTCCGCACCTTTCGCCGTGCATTCAAGGGGAGCGTCATGGCAGATGAGCACACCTTCGTGATGGTCAAGCCCGACGGGGTCGCCCGTCATCTCGTGGGTGAGGTCATCAGCCGCCTCGAACGCAAGGGTCTTGCGCTGGTCAACATGCAGATGCTGACCATCGATACCGAGCTCGCCGATCGGCACTACGCCGAACATGTCGACAAGGCGTTCTACCCGGAACTCGTTTCGTTCATCACCTCGGGTCCGGTGGTGGCTATGGAGTGGTCAGGTGAGCGCGCCGTCGAGGTCGCAAGGAGCCTCATGGGTGTCACCGATCCGGCCGCCGCGGCGCCCGGCACGATACGCGGGGACTTCGGGCTCGCTATCACCGAGAACATCGTCCACGGCTCGGACTCGGTTGCAAGTGCCGAGCGTGAGCTCGGCATCTTCTTTCCCTGACCGGCTTTTCGTTCGATTGGTGGTCCGGTGGTTACACTCGGGCCCAACAGTCCGGAAGACACATGAACAGCCTTCTCTCATTTGCTGGCCGCGATATGGCGGTCGACCTGGGCACGGCCAACACCCTCGTTTTCGTCCGCGGACAGGGCATCGTGCTCAACGAGCCATCGGTCGTTGCCATGAACACCCGCGACAACCGCCCACTCGAGGTCGGGATGGCCGCGAAGCGGATGATTGGACGGACACCGTCGTACATCCAGGCGATCCGGCCTCTCCGTGACGGCGTCATCGCGGACTTCGATGTCACCGAGAAGATGCTTCGGTACTTCATCGACAAGGTCCACACGGGTCGTTTTGCCGCAAGGCCACGGATCGTCATCTGCGTCCCGTCAGGAATCACCGCTGTCGAGCGAAGAGCGGTCGAGGAAGCGGCGTATCACGCCGGAGCGCGTCGTGCCTACACGATCGAAGAACCGATGGCGGCGGCGATCGGCGTCGGTCTCCCTGTCCACGAGCCCACGGGCTCGATGGTGGTCGACATCGGCGGTGGAACGACCGAGGTGGCCGTCATCTCGCTCGGGGGGATCGTCGTTTCGAAGTCATCGCGTATCGGCGGCGATGAACTCGACGAGGCGATCATCCAGTGGGTCAAGAAGGAATACAGCCTCATGCTCGGTGAACGGACTGCCGAGCAGATCAAGATGGCGATCGGGTCCGCATGGCCATATGCGGACGAACCTGCCGCTGAGGTTCGAGGGCGCGATCTCATCACGGGGCTTCCGAAGACCATCGTGCTGTCAAGCGCCGAAGTGCGCGAGTCGATCGAAGAACCCGTTCAGTCCGTTGTCGATGCGGTCAAGTACACCCTCGACAAGACACCTCCTGAATTGGCTGCCGACATCATGGAGCGTGGCATCGTCCTCACGGGGGGCGGCGCCTATCTCAAAGGGCTCGATGTTCGGATCGCGCACGAGACCGGCATGCCGATCGTGACGGCCGACCGCCCGCTCCACAGCGTTGTGCTGGGATCCGGGGCGTGTCTCGAGGAGTTCGATGTGCTTCATGTCGTGCTCCAGTCGTCCGGCCGCGCCTAGGTGGGCGTGCCCTTCCGCTGATGCTCCCCTCCGGGCGCCGAATCACGAGGACGACGATCCTGTTCGCTTCACTCGTCGCGATCGGCTTCCTCATCGCGACCTTCGATGTGCGCGACGACGGTGACAGCGTCGCCAATGTGCTCCGGGAAGGCACCCAGTCCATCTTCGAGCCGCTTCAGAAAGCAACCGACTGGGTCGCAAGTCCCGTCGTTGGGTTCGTCGATGGGGTCACAAATCTCGCAGGGCTCCGGACCGAGAACGAACGCCTCCAAGACCGTGTGGCCGAGCTCGAAGCCCAGGTGCTCGAATCGACGGCCCTCAAGGAGCAGGTGAGGCAGCTCGAAGCCATCGCCGGGATCGATGCACCTCTCGAACTCCCGACCGTCACCGCGAAGATCTACTCGTCGGGACCGTCAGCGTTCGACAATGCCCGGTTCATCGACAAGGGGGCCAACGACGGCATCGCCGTCGGACAGCCCGTCATCGACGAGAACGGCCTGATCGGAAGGGTCGATCTCGTGTCGGCAAACGATGCGAGGATCAGGCTCATCATCGATCCCCTTGTGTCGGCTGGCGTGCGGGTGCAGTCGACGAACGAGACCGGCATCGTGACCGGAAGAGGTGACGGACCGCTTCGGCTCGAGATGTTCAGAGCAACCCTCAGCGTTGCCGCGGGCGACCTCGTGGTGACCGACGGGACGAGGTTCCCACCCGGGCTGGTCGTCGGGCGCATCACCGAGGATGCAACCGCCGAGGTTGGGTTCGTCCTGCGCGTCGGTGTCGAGCCTGCGGCAAACCTCTCCCAGGTCGACTATGTGAAGGTGATCATCGGTTGGACGGCGCTCGATGCAGACCTCCAGGACGGAATCATCGACACATCGGTCGCGACGACCTCGACAACGACCATCCCGGTCACCACGACCGAGGCGGGTGGCTGATGAGCCGAGCGCGCGTCGCAATCGCATTGCTCGCCGTGGTCGCGTCTCTCGTGATCCAGACCACGATCTTCGGTGCCTCCGGGATCGAGCCGCTCGGCGTCGCGCCGGCGTTCGTGACCCTGGTCGTGATCGGGATCGGGCAGTATGTCGAGGCCGAGTATCACCTCCTCCTCGGATTCACCGCAGGAATCCTTGCGGACCTGATGGGAAGTGGAACGCTCGGTCTGTGGGCAATGACCCTCACCGTCGTGGCATACGCCTCGTCGCGGTTGCGGTCCCGATTCAACGAAGGGATCCTGCTTTCGGCAGTCCTCGTGTTCTCGCTCACCCTGCTCGGTCAGGTCCTGTTCGTGGTGCTCGGGACGCTCTTCGGTCAGAATCTGCTCAAGGACCAGGCGCTCGCAGCAAAGATCATCTTGCCCGCGTTGTGGAATCTCTTCCTTGCGTGGCCGGTTCTGTGGATTCTGTCGCTCGCCTTCCGTAGACCGAGTCAGGGGTGGGCGACATGACGAGCACCGTGAGGACCGTCGTCATCGGGTTCGTCTTCGTTGCGCTGCTCGGCGTCCTCGTCCTGCGCTTGTGGACCATGCAGGTCACCGACGCCGCTGCGTACGAGGTCCGCGCCGAGAGCAACCAGGTGCGGGTTGTACGGACACCAGCCCCACGGGGGGACATCTTCGATGCGAACGGCGTCAAGCTGGCAGGGACACGCTCCGCGCTCGCGGCAGTCGTTGATCTCGCCCTCGTCGACGACGATGACCTCGAGATGCTTGCAAGGAACCTTGCGGCCTTCCTCGACGGGGACGCGTCCGAGATCCTCGAAACCCTCGAGGATGCCGACGGACCCCAAGTGACCGTTGCGGCGGACCTCACCGATTACCAGGCCACCTTTGTGGTGGAGCACCGTGAGGTATTCCCGGGCGTCAACATCATTCCCCAACCAGTGCGCATCTATCCGCGAGGTGAGATCGGAGCGCATGTGATCGGGTACATCGGGAAGCCGAACGCCGAGGACCTCGAACGCGAGAATGTCAACGGCAACACCTTCGTCGGCAAAGCGGGCGTCGAGGCGTATTACGACGACGAACTGCTCGGAACCGAAGGGCTTGTCGAGTATCAGGTCGATGCGAGGCGCAAGGTTCTCTCCCTGGTGGGGGAGGAAGCGCCGACTGCTGGCGGAAGTCTCGTTCTGACGATCGATGCCGAGGCGCAGGCTCAACTCCAGGCGTCACTGCGAGACGGCCTCATCCTCGCGAGACGCGACGAGATGGAACAACGCGCCGCCGAACTGTCCAAACAGTCGATAGCCGACCGGCTCGCCGAAGCGCTCGCAGACGCCCAGCAGGCAGCCAGGGAACAGGAAGCAGACCGCACCGAACAGGACACGACCGAGCCGGGGACCGCGGAACCGGGTACTGACGACGACGATGTCGCATCGCCGGTGGCCGACATCACGATCGATCCTGCCGAGGTCCTTGCTTCGCTGTATCCGGGACTCCCGATCGACGACAACGGTGTCTGTGTGCCGGTCCAGCGGGTCACCGTTCCACTCGACGGGGACGCGGTCCTGTCGGGCTCAGAGCCACGATTCATCCGACTGGAATCGATCGTCGACACGGACGGTGTCCTCGAGGCGACCCTCGCGCTCGGACAGGATCGGTTCACCGTGCGGGACAACCAGTCGTTTGCCTCGACACTCCAGGTCGTCGCCGTTCAAGAAGACAGGGTCATCCTGCATCACAAGGACAAGTGGTGTCCGGTTCGGGCCATCGGCACGGTGATTGATCCCAACGACGGGTCCGTTGTCGCCATGGCCTCATATCCCGCGTACGATCCGGCGGCCTTCGTTGACGGGCTGAGCGATGACCAGTGGGCGGCGTTGACGACCGAGTCGGCATTCCAGAACTTCGCCGTCCAAGGCCTGTATGCCCCCGCTTCGACTTTCAAGACGGTGCCGTATGTCCTCGCGATGGAGGAGGGGTTCTACCCAGTCGATCGCGGCGCCGGTGACAAGGAGCTCGTCGACGATACCCAACCCGCCCCGGCGGAGCCGTTGACGACTCACACGGATCTGTACAACTGCTCGGGGGAGTTTCGGTTCGAGCTCAACGATGGAACGACCCAAAAGAAGCGAGATTGGCTTTCACGGGGTCATGGGCCTCTCGACCTGCACGGCGCCCTTGTGGAGTCGTGCGATCTCTACTTCTGGGATGTTGCGCTGCGGTTGTGGGAGGAACGCAACGACGAGTCCGGAGTGGACAAGGAGAACCTGCTTCAGGTCTACGCACGGAACTTCGGTTTCGGCACCGCGACCGGCATCGACCTGCCATTCGAGCGAGATGGCCTTGTACCGGACCGTGCTTGGTTCCAGGCCGAGCAGAGCGCGAACTCGCCACGGGTTCGACCAGACGGCCCATGGGTCGGAGGTGACCTCATGGACATCGCGGTTGGTCAGGGGGCGATGCTGACGACGCCGCTCCAGATGGCCAACGGCTACGCCGCCATGGTCAACGGGGGAACGCTGTACTCGCCTCGGGTCGTTGATCGAATCGTCGACGGCGACGGCAAAACCATCCGAACGATTCCTTCAACGGTGATCCGCAAAGTGGACATGGATCCATCAACAGTGCGGTGGCTCAGGACAGACCTCCAACGAGTTGTCAATGACCTCGGCGGTCCCGACAACTATGGCGGAACCGGCAAGTCGGCGTTCTACGACCGCAGCGGCCGGAACATCTTCGGCGATGGTGTCGACACGATCGGGGGGAAGACGGGCACCGGCGAGGTTATCAAGGCTCCGGATTCCGAGGCGTTCCGCGAGGTCGACAACGCGTGGTTCATCGGCGTCGCGCCGATCAGCAGCCCCGATTTCGTCGTCACCATCGTGGTCGAGCGCGGCGGGTCCGGCGGCCGAGTCGCTGCACCGATCGCCCGCCAAGTCCTGCAGTACCTCCTCAATGGTCCCGAAGGTGTGACCGATCTCGCGCCAGGATTGGACGCCGACTGATGGCCATCGACCGCCGCGACTCGATTCCGATCTCGTTCATGCACCGCGAGTTGCCGCTCAAGCCAGACCTCGTCCTCGTCCTCACCTACCTTGCGATCACGGCGATCGGCCTGCTCATGGTGTACTCGGCAACGGCGCCGGGTCTCGAGAACCGTGGTCTGGATCCGACGACCGAACTCAAAGAGCAGGCCATCTTCGTCGTGATCGGTTTTGTCGTGTTCGGTCTCATCTCGTGGATCGACCTGACTGAGATCCGTGGCTTCGTGACACCGATCTATGTGATCTCGATGCTGCTTCTCGTGCTGGTGTTTGTCGTCGGTGACAACGCGCAGGGAGCGATTCGCTGGATCGACATCGGCTTCCTGCGTTTCCAGCCGTCGGAGGTCGCGAAGGTCGCGACGATTCTCGCCCTTGCATCGGTGCTTGCCGCCGTCGAGCCGCCTCTGCGGTGGGTCTCCGTTGCCAGGTCGGTGATGCTCGTCGCGTTGCCCGGCGTGCTCATCTTTCTCCAGCCCGACCTCGGAACCATGCTTGTGTTCGCGTTCGTGCTGATCACCATGCTGTTCGTGGCGGGCGCGACCGCTCGACAGCTCGCCTTCCTCGCGGTTGTGACGATCATCGGGACGGTGGGGGTGTTCCAACTCAACCTCATCCAGCAATACCAGATCAACCGGCTGACCGCGTTTGTCAACCCGGGGGCACACGAGTTGAGCCTTTCGTACAACCAGGTCCAGTCCGAGATCGCCATCGGTTCGGGTGGACTGTTCGGCAAGGGGCTCTTCGAAGGATCGCAAACGAACCTTGAGTTCGTGCCGGTGCAGGCGTCGGACTTCATCTTCACCGCGGTTGGGGAGCAATTCGGGTTCATTGGATGCGTCACGGTCATTGTCTTGATCGGGATTCTCCTGTGGCGTCTCCTCCGGATCGCGCAAAGCGCCAGGAACCGGTTCGGGTATCTCGTCACGATGGGGGTCGCTGCGATGCTTGCCTTTCATGCGTTTGTCAACATCGGAATGACGGTTCGGATCATGCCGGTGACCGGGCTCCCGCTCCCGTTCATGTCCTCGGGTGGAACCTTCTTCGTGGTGATGAGTGCTGCGCTCGGGCTCGCGCACTCGTCGTGGATTCGTCGTCCCCCCGCCCCCGGCGAAGCCCGCCGAGACAGTTGACAGTGAACAGTTCACAGTAGGATCGCCGCCATGGAGCGACGGGCGGACCAGGGGTGGATCGAAGTTATCACCGGTCCGATGTTCTCTGGGAAGTCCGAGGAATTGATCCGCAGGGTCACTCGCTACCACCTGGCGCGGATACCAACCCAGACCTTCAAGCCGGCCCTCGACTCGCGGTACGCCGTGGGGGAGCTCGTCTCGCATTCGCGTATGAGCACACGGGCCCAGCCGGTTGAGGATTCGGCAGAACTGCTGCGGTCGGTCGACGATCGAACGGTCGTTATCGGCATCGATGAGGCCCAGTTCTTCGACGAAGGGCTCGTCGATGTGGCGGCGATGCTCGCAGGGGCGGGAAAGAACCTGATCGTCGCGGGGCTGGATCTTGACTATCTGGGCCGTCCGTTCGAGCCGATGCCATCCCTGATCCTGCGAGCCGAGTATGTGACAAAGGCGCTCGCGGTGTGCCATCGGTGTGGGGGTCCCGGGCTGTTCACACAACGGGTTGTGCAGTCCGACGAGCTTGTCGTTCTCGGGGCGCTCGACGCGTACGAGGCGCGATGTCGCCGATGCTACGACCCTCACGAAGCGGAGCAGCAACGGCTCGATGTCGGGGCCATCTCCCCCTGACCGATCCGCGATCTCGGTCGCACATCGAGGAGCAAAGACCCGGAGTTGGATCCCTCCCTTGTTAGCCTTGTGAGCACCACACCACCTCGTGTGGTCGTCAGATTTCCTATCCAGGACGGGCAATGACCGTCGTCCAACCGCCAGAGTCGCAAACGCCCGAACGATCTGCTCGGGTGTTGCGGGACTCGCACCCCCTGTTTCACAGTGGCGTGGCCGCTTTTGCCCCGACACCACGGCCGATCTCGTATCGGTCGCCTGCACGCTTCGCCTTCACACGCGACGCGGGAAGAGGCTGTCCTGGATCGGATGAAACACATGCCCACCCCATCGGGTGGTCAAAGGAGTTGATCCATGGGACTCTTCAGAAAGAAGGCCCCTCGCGTTGTACGCAAGAGCGAAGCGGGGGTCGAGCACACCATCAAGACGGTGAACGGACAAGAGTTCACCATCCGAAAGCCGGCCACTAGGCCGCAGACAACCGGCGGGACCGCCACAAAGAAGCGGTCCAAGCGGCAGCATCGTCCGACGAAGAAGGCCGCAGGCTCCCAAACCTCCCCGTCGTCGCGCCCTCAGCGCCGTCGACCGCCCGTCGAGATTGTGGAACCGCCCGAGACGGCGCGCAAGCAGATGCTCGTACGCAGCAGCCCCCATCAGACACAGATCGTGGTGCTCGAGGGCCCCGTCCTCGTTGAGCATTATGTCGCAAGTTCGGACCGAAAGTCCCTTGTCGGGAATGTGTATATCGGCAAGGTGCGCAATGTCCTTCCGGGCATGGAAGCCGCCTTCATCGACTTCGGTGAAGGCAAGAACGGCGTTCTGTACGCAGGGGATGTCAACTATCGCGAATACGACCTCGATGGCAAACCGAAACGCATCGAGAACGCTCTCAAACCGGGTGACGGAGTTCTCGTCCAGGTCGTCAAGGACGCCATGGGGCACAAAGGGGCGCGACTCACCAACCAGATCAGCCTGGCAGGGAGATACCTTGTCCTTGCGCCGAACGAGGAAGTCCGCGGCATCTCTCGTCGCCTCTCCGACGACGAACGTAGGCGTCTGCGTGAGATCGTCGGAGATGTCCGACCGAACGGAACGGGCATCATCGTGCGCACCGCCGCTGAGGGAGCGACTCGTGACGACATCAAAGCCGACATCGACCGGTTGAAGGAGATCTGGGACACGATCGACCGCGATCGGACCACGGCCAGCGCACCTGCCCTCATCTACGAGGAGCCACCGCTCGTTATCCGTGTCATCCGGGAGCACTTCACGCGGGACTTCAAACGACTCCTCATCGACGATCCCGATACGCATGCCCTCGTCCTCGACTATCTGAAGGGAACCGAGGCCGATCTCGTCGACAAGGTGAAGCTGTACGACGACGAACTCGCCCTCTTCGAGCGCTATCACGTCGAGGACCAGCTCCGCAAGGCACTTGATCGCAAGGTTTGGCTCCCATCGGGAGGCCATCTCGTCATCGACAGGACCGAGGCTTTGACCGTCATCGATGTCAACACGGGGCGGTTCGTTGGGAAGAACAACCTTGAGGAGACCGTCCTCGAGAACAATCTTGAGTCGGCAGAGGAGATCGCACGCCAACTCCGCCTGAGGGATATCGGTGGCATCATCGTGATCGATTTCATCGACATGGAGGACCCCAAGAGCCAAGATGCGGTCCTCCTTCGGCTCCGCGAGCACCTCGCGAAGGACAAGACGCGAACCCAGGTGTTCGATGTGTCCCATCTCGGACTGGTTGAGATGACGCGCAAGAATGTCTCAGCTGGCCTCCTCGAGTCCTTCTCCGAAACCTGTACCCACTGCAATGGCCGCGGCGTTCTGCTCCACGAGGAGGCTGCTGCCACCGGGGTCCCCGCGCACGACGCCGGAGTCCAAGAGGCAGCGGACGAGCTGTGACATTTCGCTCCGCCGAGCCGATGTCCTGAACTCCCGGCTCTAAGCGCTCCGGCTCGGTACAATTTCGCGACGGTCCCGTCGCGGGCCACCCCAATCTCGCAGAAAACGATCACCACATGTACGCGATCATCCGCGCAGGCGGCAAACAGGCCAAGGTCCACGAGGGTGATGTGCTCGATGTCGAGCGCATCAAGGGAAGCGGCACGGTGTCGTTCACGCCTCTGCTGATCGTCGGCGAGGACGGCACCGTCATCTCGGATCGGGATCGACTCGGTTCGTCGTCGGTGACTGCTGAGATCGTCGGGGAATCGGCCGGCCCGAAGATCGATATCTTCAAGTACAAGAACAAGACCGGCTACCGGCGGCGGCAAGGCCACCGTCAGAAGTACACGACCATCAAGGTCACCGAGATCAAAACGGCCGCGGGCGGCAAGAAGAAGGCCGCCACGCCCAAAGCGGCCGATGGCGACGATGCCGCAGCATCTGAGGAGGAGTAGATGTCGAAGACCAAAGCGTCTGGTTCCTCAAGGAACGGAAGGGATTCGAGGGCCAAGCGTCTCGGACCCAAGGTCTTCGATGGCCAGGTCATCAAGGCCGGTGCCATCATCGTGCGCCAGCGCGGCACGCGAATCCACCCCGGACACAATGTGGCCCGTGGCGGTGACGACACGCTCTACGCGCTCAGCGACGGAACGGTGAAGTACGGGTCGCGTCGCGGGCGGCGCCAGGTATCGGTCCAGGTCGACGCTTAGACGAACACTCTCGAAGCAACGATACGAGCCAAGCCTCGACCCCTGTTTCGTCTCGAAGTAGGGGCTTGCACCCAGTGGTCCACCGGAAGCAGAACAGGACGACCATGTTCATTGACCGGGTCAGGCTCACGCTCAGGGGCGGCAATGGTGGCGCCGGTGTTGCGTCGTTTCTTCGTCGAAAGGGTCTTCCTCGTGGCAAGCCGAATGGCGGTTCGGGCGGCTCCGGTGGAGATGTCGTGCTTGTCGCAGACCCGGCGGTGTCGACTCTGTTGCGGTACGACCGCCACCCGATCTGGCAGGCAGAAAGCGGGACCCACGGCGAAGGTGACCTGCGCCACGGGCGCCGCGGTTCGGATCTCGAACTCCCGGTTCCGCTCGGCACCGTCGTGCGCGATGGCGGGGGAGTCCTGCTCGCGGATCTGGTCGAGGAGGGCCAGGTCGTGCGAGTGGCATCGGGCGGCCGAGGAGGCAAGGGCAACGCCGCATTCGTGCGTTCGTCTCGAAAGGCCCCGACCTTCGCCGAGCAAGGTGAGTACGGCGAGGAGATCGAGATCACGCTCGAGCTGAAACTGCTTGCCGATGCAGCCCTCATCGGCTATCCGAACGCCGGAAAGTCCACACTCATCTCCCGCGTGTCTGCGGCAAGGCCGAAGATCGCCGACTATCCGTTCACGACGCTCGAACCAAACCTCGGCGTGGTATCGGTCGGGGACCGCGAGCTTGTCATCGCCGACATCCCCGGCCTCATCGAAGGGGCGGCATCCGGCAAGGGCCTCGGTCACGAGTTTCTCCGTCACACGGAGAGAGCCCGTCTCCTAGTGATCCTGCTGGATCCGAGTTCACTCCAGGTCGATCCGCCCAAGCGTCAACTCGAGGTTCTGCTTGAGGAACTGGAGTTGCATGACCCTGCCCTCGCGTCGGTCCCGCGGATCGTTGCCCTTTCCAAGGCCGAGCTGGTCTCGGAAGTCGAACTCGAGCAGTTCGATCTGGATCCCGGCACCCATCTCGTGTCCGCCATGACCGGGCGCGGCCTCGACGAGCTGTTGTACGCCATCGCCGATGCCGTTGGTGAGGCCGAGACGATCTCACAGGATCGCGAAGGGTATGTGCTGCACCGGCCGCTTCGCGACGAGTTCACGGTGAGGCGCAGCGGCGACGGCTGGGTCGTTGACGGGATCGCCGCGATACGAGCGGTCAACCTCTCAGATCTGACAGACCGTGACGCGGCCGACTTCGTCGCGTCCCGTCTTGTGTCAAGCGGTATCGTGGATGGGCTCGTGGAAGCCGGTGCAAGGCCGGGCGATGATGTCACGATCGGTTCGATTGTCTTCACATTCGATCCGGAAGGGTCCGCAGCGGGAGAGGAGGGTTTGGTGTGAGAAAGGCCGTGGATCCCGGTGCGTCGATCGTCGTCAAGGTCGGCTCATCGAGTTTGACCGGCAGCGATGGGGGCCTCGACGACGCATCGGTCGCATCGGTTGTCGATCAGCTCGCAGCGGTGATGTCTTCTGGCCATCCAGTCGTCCTTGTGACTTCCGCGGCGATCGCCGCTGGGCTGCCATCTCTCGGGATGACGACGCGTCCGACCGCGATCGCCGACCTTCAGGTCGCTGCGGCCGTCGGTCAGACCAAGCTGATGGAACGCTACGCCTCGATGTTCTCCCGGCACGGGATCGAGGTTGGCCAGGTGCTGCTCACCAAAGATGTTCTCGGCAACCGGGGCCAGTACCTCAATGCCCGATCGGCCCTGCTGCGGATGCTCGAACTTGGGGTGATGCCGATCGTCAACGAGAACGACACCGTCGTGGTGGACGAGGTCAAGCTCGGGGACAATGACCGCCTTGCCGCAATCGCGTCTCACCTCATCGGGTCCGGCATGCTCGTGGTACTGACCGACACCCATGGTTTGTTCACGGACGATCCCCGACTCACGGATGATGCCGAGCTGCTGACCGCGGTCGTCCACTCCGACGAGGTTCTCGATCGGATCCGTGCGGCGGGCGGAAAGGGATCGCTCGGTTCGGGTGGCGTGGTCACAAAGGTCGTCGCCGCCCGCATGGCGGCGTTCTCCGGCATCCCAACCGTCGTGGCGTCGGCGAAGGTGGATCGTGTCGTCGCGCGGGCAGTCGCTGGCGAGGAGGTCGGGACATGGATCGGGCCTCGACCGGACCCGCTCCCGGCCCGCAAGCTGTGGATCGCATTCGGGCTTCCTGCATCGGGAACCGTCACCATCGACCGCGGTGCCACACAGGCCGTCGTCGACGGGGGTCGGTCCTTGCTCGCTGTCGGCGTCACTGATGTCTCTGGAGGCTTCGAACGGGGGGATGCCATCGATGTCATCGACTCGGACGGGTCGATCTGTGCCAAAGGTGTTGCGCGGGTCAGTGCCGCCGATGCGATGATTCCGGGTGTCGAGGTGATCCACCGAGACGACCTGGTCGTCCTGCGCTGACGGCTCCATCGTTCATGGCGGCGGGCGACCGGTGACCGGTTCGCTACGCTGCGGTTGATGAGCGCACCGTGGACGAGCCTGGAAGAGGTCGCCGAGGACCTCGCGTCGGTCGGATACCTCCCCGATACGAGGATTGCCCAGGTGACCTACCTCGCCACCGTCCTTGGCAAGCCGATTCTCGCTGAGGGACCCGCTGGTGTCGGCAAGACCGCTCTCGCGCTTGCCCTCGCCGACGCGACGGGTCGACGCCTTGTTCGACTCCAGTGCTATGAGGGCCTCGATGAGGCGAAGGCGCTGTACGAGTGGGACTACCACAAGCAGCTCCTCCGGCTCCAGTCCGATGAGGGTGCCGCGTGGGATGATCTCGAGGGGGACATTTTCTCAGAGCCCTTCATGCTCACCCGTCCACTTCTCGACGCCATCCGTTCGCCGGAACCCGTCGTGTTGCTGATCGACGAGGTCGATCGGGTCGAGGTCGAGACCGAGGCACTTCTGCTCGAGGTGCTGGATTCGTATCAGGTCACGATTCCCGAGCTCGGCACGATGCAGGCCGTAACGACGCCCATCGTCGTGCTCACTTCGAACAACACGAGGGAGCTCTCGGAGGCCCTCAAGCGCCGATGCCTCTACCTCCATGTGCCGTACCCGACCATCGAGAGGGAGCGAGCGATCCTTGCCGCTCGAGTGCCCGATGTGGAGGAGCGGATGGCCGAGAAGATCGCACGGACGGTTGCAACAATTCGCGCCATCCCGCTGAGGAAGGCGCCATCGGTGTCCGAGACGATCGATTGGGCGCGAACGCTCATCGCGCTTGGCGTTGAGGATCTCGACGATGCCGCCACGGCCGACACACTCCATGTTCTGCTCAAGTATCAGGCAGATATCGAGCGGGTGTCCAAGGAGCTCTCGTTGAAACTCGATGCGGTGTGAGTCGTGATCGGTTCGCTGTCGGAGTTCGTGTCTGAGCTGCGAGCCATCGGCATACCGGTCTCGATGGTCGAGGCCCTCGATGCCATCGAAGCGATCGAACACACCGATCTGGGACATCCAGAGCACCTGCGGGCGACGCTCGGCGCGACGCTGGTCAAGAGTCCCCGCCACTACGACGCATTCGATGCAGCATTTGATGTGTTCTTCGGTCTCAGATCCGAAGTGGGAACACCCGACGACGATGACCCCGGTCCCGGCGCAGGGGGGAGCGGTGGCAGCGGTGCAGATGGTCTGCCAGACGGCGTGTACCGGGCCCTCGTCGAAGGGGACATCGATGCGCTGCGGGCGTTGATCGCCCGTGCCGTTGATCACTATGCCGGCATGCAGCCGGGACGGCCGGTTGGCGGTCGCTACTACGCGTACCGGGTGCTTCGACGGCTCGAAAGCGAACATCTCCTCGCAAGGCTCATCGCGGCACTGGTCGGCGCCGATCTGGATTCAGAGATCGAATCCCGGATTCAGCGCGCCGAAGTCGACGCGCTCATCGAGCTTCTCCGGAGTGAGATCGATCGGGAGGTAACGGCACGCCTCGTCGCGGATCGCGGCGCAGCCGCGGTCGCGGCGTCGCGTCGGGTTGCACTGATCGAGGACATCGACCTCATGCATGCAACCCAGCTCGAGATCGAAAAGGTCTCCCAGGCCATCGGACCGCTGGCTCGCAAGCTTGCGACCCGGCTCAGCCATCGACGGCGCCGCGGCAGGGTGGGACGCCTCGATGTGCGTCGCACGATTCGTCGCTCGCTCGCCCACGGCGGGGTCCTTCTCGAGCCGAGCTTCAAGCCGCCGAGGGTCTCCAAGCCGGAGTTCGTGGTGTTGTGCGACCTGTCGGGCTCGATGGCAACCTTTGCCCGGTTCACGATGCAGCTTGCGTATGCGATCTCGTCGGAGCTCTCGAAGGTTCGGGTGTTCGCCTTCATCGATGCCCTCGACGAGGTCACCGATCATTTCGGGCCGGGATCCGACTTCGGATCAGCACTGCTCGAGATCGGGCGGGTCGCGACGCTTGTCAAGCGGGACGGCCACTCCGACTATGGGAGTTCGTTCGCTGACATGTGGGAGCGCTACGGCGATGCCGTGACATCCAAGTCGACCGTCATCGTCACGGGTGACGCACGCAACAACTACCGAGATCCCGGGATCGAATACCTCGATCAGATCGCGCAACGGTGCCGGGCGCTGTTCTGGCTGAACCCGGAACCTGAACGCTTCTGGGACACGGGGGATTCGGTGATGTCTCGCTATGCGCTGCTCTGCGACCGTGTCGAACAGGTTCGCACGCTGCGACAGCTTGAGGGCTTTGTCGAACGGGCCGCGCTGCCGGTTGTTCGCAGGAGTCGCTTGGTGTCGTGAGTGGTGGTGCGCCGCCTTCGACAATGGTGCGGATGACCTGTCAAGCGTCGTCCCTTGCCCGCCGATAGAGCACCAGACATCACCACGATTGCCCTTCGGGCATCGAAGGACCCGGAGGATCCCTTGGCCAGCGTTCTCGTCGTCGACGACTCCCATGTGCTGCGGAGGCTCGTTGAGATAGCGCTCGAACCGCTCGGTCTCGATGTCTCGACCGCCGGGTCGGTGACCGAGGCGCAGGACTGTGTGGAAGCGATCGTGCCCGATGTCGTTCTTCTCGATGTCGGTCTCCCCGACGGGCACGGCATCTCGGTTCTCGAATGGATGAGGCGCAATCCTCGCTATGACGGTGTCTCCGTCGTGATGGCGTCGGGCTACGCGGCGAACGACGAGATCAACGCGGCGATGGCTGCTGGTGCGTCGGGATACCTCACGAAGCCGTTCTCGCCTGACGATGTGCGAGCGGCGGTCCTCGCGGTTGTCCACGATGGGCAACGGCCGGCTGGTTCTGGTCCTATCCGTGTCGTAGGGTGACAACCACGGCAGCGGCGCGAGGTGTGCCGTGTTGGGTTCGCTTGTCTCCGTGGCGTTGCTGGTTTCAGGTGCCTGTCCGGCCGTCGGGGCGCAACCGGGCACCATCGTTCGCGCCTACGAACCGGTCGGGCGCTTTGCAGGCCATTGGGGGATCGATATCGCCGCAGCGGAGGGGGCACCGGTGGCGGTCGTCGGCGACGGGGTCGTCACATTCGCCGGATCCGTTGCCGGTCGCCTGTCGGTGACGGTTGCCTCCGGTTCGGCCAAAGTCTCGTATTCCTACCTTGCAGCGATCTCGGTCTCAGAAGGGCAGCGGGTGGTTCGGGGTGCGACGGTGGGGGTCGTGGGAACCCACGGTGGGCGAGCCGCGTTCCATCTCTCCTTTCGGGTCGACGGCCGGTATCGGGATCCCAAGGCCCTGTTTGCGTGTCTCGGGCCGCCAGCCCTCGGCCTTCGGCTCGCCCCGAGTACTGCGACCTATCCTGTTTCCCGTGTACGGAATACTCGGCGGCACATTTGACCCACCGCACATGGCGCATCTCGCGGCGGCCCATGCCGCTTTCGAACAACTCGGTCTCGACCATGTGCGGCTGCTCCCGGCCCGTGAGCCATGGCAGAAGTTCGATTGGGGGGTGACCTCACCGAAGCACCGTTGGGCGATGACGATGCTTGCCGCGGCTGAGGCACCGTTCCTGTGCGCTGATGACACCGAGATGCTGCGTCGCGGCCCGACCTATACGATCGATACGCTTGAGGCACACGATGGCGACGCGGTCCTGATTCTCGGCTCCGATTCGGCTGTCGGCATCCCGTCGTGGCACCGCGCTGACGAGCTGCTTGCCACAGCGACGATCGCCGTTGTGCCCCGACCGACGGTGTCCTTCGACGAGGTCGCCGCGGCGATTGGCGACGGGTTCACACCGGTCCGGATGCCGACCCTCGACCTGTCCGCGACCGAGATCAGGGAGCACATTCGGGCAGGCAGATCGCCTCGGTTCTTGGTACCCGACAGCGTGTTGTTCTACATCGCGGCCAACGATCTGTACACCAAGCGGGATGCATAGGGGTGGGGCTCCGTGCTGGAAGCGTGCGTCGACCGCTAGCATGCCCGCTGAATGAGCAGGCCGCGGGCAAGAGCAACCGATGAAGCGATCGCAGCGGCTCGACTCGCGGCCAAGGCCATCGTCGACAAGAAGGGCGAGAATGTCGCGCTCTTGGACCTCTCGGGTCTGCTCGTCGTCGCCGACATCTTCGTGATTGCTTCCGGCACCTCGAACCGACATGTCAGGACCCTCGTGGAGGACACCGAGGCCGCGCTGCGGGGGATCGGGCGCAAGCCGATCCGGCGTGAAGGTGTGGAATACGGCAGGTGGGCGCTCGTCGACTACGGCGATGTCGTCCTCCATGTGTTCGACCGTGAGACCCGCGACTACTACGACCTCGAGCATCTGTGGGGGAATGCCCCGCGGATCGCGTTCGAGCCGGCTTCCACCGCCATCGACTCCTGACCCGGCGCTACAGGCTTCCGAGTGCGATGACGAGCAGTGCCTGGGCCCCGTGGTAGGCCATCATCGTCAGCAGTCGACCGTGGGGGAGCGGTGCGACAAACCGGTTCCAGCCAAGGATCGTATCCGACAGGTAGAACAGCCCGGCACCGACCGTTGCGGCCGGGTTCATGGTGCCGACCGCAGCGACGAGCATGGCCGAGATGGCCACGATGTAGCCCGCAACGGGAATCCCGAGCCTCCGATCGGCACCTGACGCCGCGCGCTGGATACGCCAGCCCGTTGTGACGATGGCGAGGATCACGAGGACGACTCCCACCGCAACGGCTCGCAGATCCAGTCCGGCGTCGACGAGCCCGACGGTGTAGGCGATGTGGGCTGCAAGAAATGCCCCGAGACCAGCAACGAACCATCGGGTATCCATGAGGAGGAAGACATCCCCCGCCAGGCTCAGGACGAGACCGGCAACGAACAAGGCCCGGATCGTTGGGGTTGCCGGGTCGATGGCCAAGGCAGCGCCGACGAGGAGCGCAAGGGTGGCTGGCTTGGCCACGATCTCGATGGATCGACGACCGGTGGCCACCGACCACCAGTCGACGACCGCCGCGATGCCGGCAGCAGCGAGGACGAGGACGGCCGTCGAAGTCACACTCGCAAGGTAGTGCAGCGCCGAGCCCTCGACTCAACGGCAAGTCCGACATGGACCGACCCCTGATACACTCCCGGCTCTTGGGGCTGTAGCTCAGCCTGGCAGAGCACTTGTCTGGCAGACAAGGGGTCAGGGGTTCAAATCCCCTCAGCTCCACGAAAGCGGAAAACGCTGAAACCCCGGCAAGGGCTGGGGTTTCAGCGTGTTCGGAAGTGGCGATTCGTCGGTCTATATCAACTGAAGCACACGCGGCTCGCCGGAGGTGATGTGACTCCCTTGCCCGAGACGTCCGAAGTTGGATGAAGCGCAGAGGCGTCGTGCCTTTGGCGAGCTGTATGACTCAACGTTCGATCAGATCCTTGCCCATTGTCGGAGGCATTGCTTGGGTCCGGACGATGCCGAGGATGCGGTCGTTGAGGTCTATTTGACGGCTTGGCGCAAGCTTGAAGAAGCACTCGAAGCGGACCCGCCCAGGTCGTGGTTGTACGGTGTGGCATTCCGAGTCACAGCGAATCAGAGGCGTGGTCGCGACCGCTTCAAACGCCTCGTTGGGAGGCTCGCCGAGATCCCTCACCGGTCCGTCGAGGACTCCGCAGAGGACATGGCGATGACGGCTGCCTCAGCTGACGCGGTGTATGCAGCGTTGGAGACACTCGCACCGATCGATCAGGAACTCATCAAACTCGCGGCCCTTGACGGGTTCTCGCATCAGGAAATCGCAGCGATTGTTGACCGGTCGGTGCCTGCTGTCAGGACACGGCTGTTCCGGGCCCGCCAGCGCCTCGCGGCTCGCCTCGAGCTCAATGCCCGCCGCGACATCTCCTCGAAGCCGGACATCTCTTTAGGTAGAGAAAGCATGCATCGGCCAGCAAGCCCCGGAACTGGGCAAACCGACGAGGAGGAGCAGTGACCAAGGACAGACGCGACCTGTTCGAGGCTCTACGAGAGGGTGACCCGGCTCGTATGAGCAACTCCGAACAGGATGCTCTGCTGCGCCAACGCATCAAGTCGAGAGTTCTCGCGGCTGATCGTCGACCGTTGCGCGCCACACGGCGCAGGATCCTCGTCGTTGCATTGGTAGCCGCCTTTGCCCTCGCATCCACGGCTGCTGCCATCTATCTTGCTCGTGAGCCGTCCGATCCCGCAGGGATCGGCTGCTACCAGGCCGCAACGCTTGACGCTCCACAGTTCGGCGTTCGTGCACCATCGTCATTGCACCCAAGCGAATGTGAACAACTTTGGGCCGACGGAACTCTCACCAACCCATCCGTTGTACCGAAAGGAGAGATCCCACAACTCGTTGGATGTGTCAACCCAGCTGGAGGGCTCGCCGTATTCCCCAGCAACGACGACCAGCTCTGTGACCGGCTCGGCCTCGCGCGCTACGAGGAGCCCACTCGAACCGATGTCGTCGAACTCAACGTTCAACTCTTGGGACTCTTCACGACCGAGAAATGTATGACGATGGATGACGCACAAACCCGGGTCGAAGACATCCTCACCGCTCAGGGCCTCAGCAACTGGTCGGTGACTGTCACCACGCCAGCCTCAGCCGATCGGCCCTGCGCCAGCTTCAGCCTCAACGGGAGCGACCACACCATTCTGCTCGTCCCCATTCCTGTCCCACCGGACGAATAACACATAGCGGATTCCGAGACGTGTCAATCAGTCTCGACCAGAGCGGGCACAGCGCCGTCGTTATCTGCGATCACGGCATGAGAGTGCCGACATTGGGTCGCGACATCTTGAATCGGCCGGACATCTACAAAGACAAGAGGGCGAGACACCGATACACTTCACTTGGACATTGGGACGTGCTATGGGTCGCGCTCTAGATGTCCTTCACACAGAAATTGTTGACAGGTAGCCGGTTGGCGGGTGCCGTCCCGATTTCGGTGTGGAGTCGGTGCCAGTTGTAGTCGTGGAGCCAGTTGGGAAGCGAATCGATGCGTTGCTGGTTCGACGTGAACGGCTGGTCGTAGGCCCACTCGTTGAGGAGGGTCTGGTTGAATCGTTCTGCTTTCCCGTTTGTTTGGGGCCGGTACGGTCGAGTCGTGAGATGCCGGGCACCGGCTTGGGCGAGGGCCTGTTGGAAGACACGTGAGCGGCGGTAGTTCAAGGCGTTGTCGGTCATGACCCGCTCCACGGACACGTGGTGGCTGGCAAACCAGTCCATTGCTCGGGTGATGAAACCGGCACATGTGGCGCCTTGTTCATCATTGTGAACTTCGACATACACGACCCGACTGTGGTCATCGATTGCCACATGGATGTTGGTCGCCCGGAGGAATGCAGGTCAGGAACAACAATTCGCGGCTTCCTTGGCCAATTCTGCAATAGGATCGACACGATGATGAGACGTGCAGTGATTTGGATCATCGTCGTGTGGGCCGTGGGCGTATCTGCCTTTGCATTGTCGGCGGTTTCCGATGCGAACGATGACGCGCGCGCCATCGTTGTAATCGCATCAGTCTTGGGCCCCGTGTCGGCTCTGTTTGCTGCGTGGGCATATTCCAAGCAAGAGTTAGGCGTCGCTGTGGTGCTTCTCCTTCTGTCGACCGTCACTCCGACCTATTCCGCGTGGCCGTTGTCGTTGGTTCCCGTTGTCTTGGCTGTTGTGATCGTGCTCACGAGATCGCGGGACAGATCGTCTCTGGTTTGAGCGAGAGCGGCTGTTCTATCTCGAAGGTCTCAGCGCAGGACTTGTCCATACCCGGGGTCGTGGACCTGGCCAGGGAACAGCAAGCGGGGGCGGCGATTAGTGACGGTCACCTGATGGCCTCAACGACGACCTGCGCCAGGGCGCCGTGCGATTCCGCGATCGGCAAACGGGCCGCTACTTGGCATCCGACGACATCGGCATCAGTTGACACCGGTATTCCCTGCAAGTAATATCCTCTGTGTGGCATACGAGGTAATCGTTCTCGACGAGTTCGTCACCTGGTGGGACATGTTGACCGAGAAACAACAAGATGAGTTGACAGGTCGGATCGAGCTGTTGGAGCGTCATGGTCCGGGTCTTGGTCGACCCGTGGTCGACACGATCACGGGTTCGTCGTTGGCCAACCTCAAGGAGCTTCGCGCCAGATCGGAGGGATCCGACTTGAGGGTGTTATTTGTCTTCGATCCGTTGCGAAGAGCCGTTCTTCTGCTGGGAGGCGACAAGTCAGGGCAGTGGACGAAGTGGTATCAGAGAGCAATACCGAGGGCCGAGATGCGATATCAGGAATACCTGGAGAGCGACCAGTACACAGCCGAATTCGACGAGCACCAACGACGACAGCCGTGATGCGAGATCGAACGAATGAACGGAGAAAGACGATGAGTGCGAGGAAGCCCGCTGCGGACAAGCGTGACTACCGGCGTTTCAGTGAACTTCGTCGCGAGATCGACGGTGATACCGAACGGCGTACCCGTGCAAACCGGGCGTACCAGGACGGTCTGCGGGATGTCATCACCCATAGTCTCACCGAAATCCGCCAGATGCGTCAAATAACGCAGGTCGAACTCGCTGAGGCACTCGATGTGGGCCAACCGAGGATCTCTCGGATGGAACGCGGGGGAGACAGCCTTCTTTCCACGGTGGCCGCGTATGTCGAGGCCCTGGGCGGGCATCTGGAGGTCGCGGCGGTGTTCGACGACGATCGGGTCCTCCTCGAGTTGACCAAGACCGAGATGTCGAAATAGCGGTCGCAACCATCTGCACGGCGAGACGCGGTTTCGCATGCGCCGACGCGAACCGCTAGGGGGCGCGCTACCCGGCGTAGGAGTCGATGTTCCCGCGGGTGCTCCGTTGTTGTGTTCCCCGAGTGTTGAGTCATGAGAGCGATTCTATTAGAGTGTTATTGACACAACAGGTGTGTATCTGCTACTATCCGAGTATGGATACGATCAAGCAACCACAGAGCACGATTCAGTTCCCTCCGACGACACGACCGGAGGGCGCGACGCCCGCCCAGTTCGGTCGTGTTGATGCATACGGACCCCTTCACCCTCCGCGGTACTTCGCGCAGGCCGAAGGTCCAATCGAGGTCAAGGCTTGGGATTGCCACGCCCTGTGCTTTCCCCACCACACGGCCGGTCAGATCGCGGCCTTGCTCGATGGACAGGCACTGCATGTCGACACCATCGAGATCCGCGGCGGCGAACTCGACACCAAGGACATCGATGCGATTGCCTCGGCAGGTACCGACAATCTGGTCCTTGGTCACGAGCGCGACGAGGAGGGATTCTGTGAGACGACGGTCTCGTTTCGGCATGGTGCGGACCTCTCGAAACTGTGCCTCTCGTACCTGACGGTGTCGGGCATCCCGTTCACCGATGAACTGCTCAGCACCCTCGGCGCACCGACCGAACTCTCCTTGCTGGCCGTCGACACGACGAAGGTGTCGCTTGCGGCCATCGCACGATTGCGCTGGCTGGAGATCCTTTGGATGGCAGGCGTAGCAGTCGACCCGTTGGCCCTGCGGTCGCTGGAATCGCTGAGGTCGCTGTGGTCGATTCGGCTTCAGCACACCGACCTCACCGATGACGAGCTACCCCTCCTCTCCTCACTTCCGTCGTTGACGCACCTCGAGATCGGCTACAACAAGAACATCGGTTGGAACCTCAAACCACTCACGCACGCGCGGCAGCTGACATGGATCAGTCTGGCAACGACCGGTGTCACCGACAAGAGTCTTGCGCCCCTCGGCCGGATGCCATGGCTCCGACATGTGGTGCTCCAATGTACGGCGGTCACCGACAAGGGGCTCTCGGCAATTCGAGATCTGCCGCTTCAATCCCTGAATCTGGCAGGAACCGCCTTGACCGACGATGGACTGGCCAAGCTGGTACGCGACCTTCCCACGCTTGAGAGTCTCGATCTTCGGGCAACTCGTGTCACACGCCGGGGAGTGGCCAAACTCATTCCCGAGCTCCCGAACCTCTTGGAACTCGGCGTGTCGGGTGACTTGCTCGATCGGGACATGGGATTACACCTCTCGGAACACTCCAGCGTGCGGCAACTCCGCATCTGCCCGCCCATGGACGGACGGGGTTGGGTCGAGGCCGTCGCCTGTCTTGGTGCCGCTACCTGGACAGGACTACCGGCGTGACCCATCGATCACACCAGCGGCACAGCAGCGATCTCAGGCCGGTGGTGATGATGGAGCGGCTTCGGTTCGGAGCGTCAGATCTTCGGGATCGAGGCTGATGCTCCCGTCGGTTCGATGCAGATCGGTGTGCTCGTCGACGAGGATATCCCACTCGGAGTGATCGGCGGTGCCTCGGACATCGACGGCGATCATGTGGCGCGTTCTCGGGCCACCGGTACGATCGAATGAGGCCGCACGCCTGATCACGACCGCTGCGTGCTGATCAATCCGTCGGTGCTGACGCAGGTGGTTGTCCCACGATGAAAGCACCATCACCTCCGTCATCGTGAGCACATCGGAAGCATCGCGATACAGCCGCCACCGGTAGGCACCGGTGGTCAGTCGTACCAGCCTGAGATCATTCATGGCATCGATGAAGTCCGGCAGATCTTCAGGGTCGATGGTCCAGGTGGTTGCGATCAGGACCGGCCCGCCGTCGTGCTGGATGTCGTGCGGCTCCGGATCCCAATCATCGAGTGGTTCGGTCGACACATACTCGCCGAGCCGTGGAACACCGAACCAGAGGCTGACGAGACCAACGATCACCGTCGCGAGCGAAAGGACGGCGACGGCCTCGGCAGGCCCGATCATGGAACCGAGCACGCCGGCGGCGATCGATCCGATCGGGAGAAGCCCGGAAAACGACAGGGTGTACAGGCTCATGGCCCTTCCCCTGACCCATGCGGGAACGAGCAGCTGGACGGTCGCTCCGAGCGTCGCAAGTGACCACACCCAACACAGGCCGGCAGCCGCCATCGCCGCCCCGGTGAGCACGGGTGTCCTCGACATGCCGACGATGAAGCCGGATGTGCCGAACAGGGCGATCGACACCGGGACCATGCGTGAACCGAGCATGCTCTGCGCCCACACCCTCGAGAATGCCCCGACCAGCGCACCGATACCCATCGCACCCAGCAAGAGCCCGTACAACAACGCGCTCCCGCCGAGAGCCGAACCCGACACATTGGGCAGCATCGACTGGACCACGGCCGAGGTGATGGCAAAGGCTCCAGCGACCGCAAGCAGGCGACGGAACGCAGGGGTGAACCTCGCGAAGCGCAACCCGGTTGCCATCGCGCTCCCGATCGGTTCCGCGTCCTGTCTGACGAACCGCTGGCTTCCGAATCGTGCAAGGACCACGATGACGCCCAGATAGGTCGCTGCGTTGAACGCGAAGGCGATTCCCGCTCCGGCCGCGGCGACGATCGCACCACCGAGCGCAGGCCCGATCGCCCTCGCGACATTGAACGATGCCGAATTCAGCGCAACGGCGCTCGCGATCATGCCCCTCGGCACAAGATCGGGGACAAGTGCCTGCCACGACGGCATGTTGATCGACAGGCCGACGCCGAGCAGCAGGCCGAGCCCGAGCAGGACTCCGGGCGTGAGAGCGTCGAGATACGATGTGATCGCCATCGCCACCGCTGCTCCACCCATGATCGACTGGGCAACGATCAGGACCCTCCTGCGTTCGAAGAGGTCGGCAATCGCGCCCGCTGGGAGCGCGAGGGCAAGGAGGGGTAGCGTTGATGATGCCGCCATCATCCCGACCCACAGGGGCGATGATGTCAACTCGAACATCAGCCAGGATCCGGCGACGGCCTGGATGAACGAGCCGACATTCGAGACCATCGACGCCGCCCACAGGGCCCGAAACTTCGAGATGCGCAACGGCTCGATCGAGGTCTGAAGGCTCACGGTCGACTACTCACATGGGGCGGACACTGCTGACAATTCTACGGTCGGGGGCCGACCGTCAGAACTGCGCGTCCATCACCGCTGGGCGCGTTCAACACAAGCGAGGTGATTCGCTGCACACCGTGACCGACGGTCGCGGTTCGTGTTGTGGGTTCGCTACCGGTCGTCGCTTCGGAACTGCCATGCGCCCACGGCGCACAACCCACCGGCAACCCAGAAGGCGATCTCGAAGAACAGCGTGGATCCGCTGTAGCGGAAGCTCGTGATGAGGGTCTCATCGATCAGTGCGCTCAGTGCGATCAACGCGATGGCCCATGCGCCGACACGAACGAGCGTCCCGTAGTGTGCGTGCCACGCCCGTTGTTTGCCCGAGTAGTAGAAATACATCGCGACGAGGATGCCCAACGGGATCAGCCATGAGCTGTTCGATAGGCCGTAGTCGTCGAGGATCCAGGTCCCGATGAGCAGATCGACGACAAGGATGATCAAGCATCCCAACGCAATCAGTCGCTCGCCCGCGGTCAACTGGTTGCTGACATTCATCGCGGCTCCCGCGATGTCGTTGGCGGCTGACGGTTCCTCAGCGGGCTTGTCGCCCGCTGCGTGTGGCTCGCTGGTCATGCGTCCTCCCCTGTGAGATTCGCTCCACAACAATTATCACCGTGAGCCTAGAGAATTCGGCCCGTGCGTGCACGGATATCCGGCTCCTTTTGGTGACTCCTCTTTGTGACAGAATTGCTGCAACGCTCGAGGTGTCCCAGGCGTGGATGGGGTGATGGACGAATCAGAGATCTATTTGTCCGTTCGGAGGGATCTGATGCGATACGCCACAGCACTCACCGGGCCAGACGCCGCCGACGACATCGTGTCTGCGGTGGTCACGCGCACGCTTGCTCGTTCCGGCGGTCTTTCGGGGCTGCGTGAGCCCAAGCATTACCTGATGAAGTCGGTTCTCAACGAGGTCCGGTCCCGCCATCGCAAGCAGGCTCGACGATCCGAGATGCCGGTCAGGACGGAGGACGCCGTTGACGGCATTCCGGATTCGTCGACAGCTTCGCTCGTTGATCATGTGATTGCATCGTTTCCTCCTCGTCAGCGTGCCGCTGCCTACCTCGTGTTCCACGAGGAATACACACCGTCAGAGGCTGCCGCAGTGATGGGCTGTCGCCCTGCAACCGTCCGCCGATACCTCCATCTCGCCAGAACCCGGCTACGGGAGGCCCTCGATGCCTAGAGATCACATGGACGATCACACAACGGACATGTATCTGAGCGAGGGATTTGAACGCCTGACAGCTGATGCAGGTGACGGTCCAGATTGGTCCGAGCTCGGAGCCCCAGCCTTCGGTACCTCCAAGACTCCCGGGCGGCGTGGTGGACTCCTTGTCGGCCTCGCGGTCGGTGTCGTAATCGTGATGACCGTCGGCGTCGTGGCGTTGTCCCGAACCGGAGGCGGAACGCCCGTCGCCGCATCGGCTATCGAGTATGTCAAGCTTGCATGGTCCCAAGAGGCCGAACTCGCCTGCGTCGGCATGGACACACATGACAACGGCGGCTTCGACGACGCCACGATCGAGATGTGGGGTCCGAATGCCGATGGCCTTGTGCGGATCGATGCAACTGCCCCGGATGGGATGGTCGAACGCATCCTTCTTGAGTATTCCGTCGAGGAGGGTCGATCAGAACCACTCGGGACGAGTCACGAGGGTGTCGGAAGATCGGATACGGTGTTCCATGTCTCGGCGTGCGTGACTTCCGACGCCGACGGAACCGACTCCTATTCTGTAGCCCAGTCGCCAATGGCGCACCAGGGAGCCGATCTGATGGCATTCGTAAGAGTCCCATCGGTCGACAGCGTTGGCAGCCCGTTCGATGCGAAGCAGTGGCTCGAGCTTGGCGGAGCATCCGAAGACGGGGAGTGGCTCGGGACGCCCGTGACGATCTACACGATGTCCACCACCGAGGACACCGAGTTGGGCGGTCAAACCAGGCGAACATCGACGACATGGTTCGATCCTCTCCGTACACGCTACGAGCGTGTGTTCCATGACAGCCGTTCTGAGACCCTCGGATCAGTGAAATGGGTCGTGGAGGTCGTTGAGAGAAAGACCGTCGCCGAGTCATCCGTGTCATTTTCTGCCGAGGAGCTCTTCACAAACGGTGAGAAACCTTCGACACCTACTTCGACATCTACCCCGGATGACAGTTCGACGACCACCTTGCCGATCGACAATCCTGGTCTGAGTCTGGAGACCTCATGTGGCCCGGTTTCTCTCGGAAGTGGACAGAATCCGGTTCTTCCGACGAGCGTGCCGGACGCCGATGTGGCACAAGCAATCGCGGATGCCGAGGTGGCGCTCGGTCTTGAGGGAGCATTCTTCGGAGCGTTCGAGTTCTTTGTCGCGGAACAGACGCCAGACTCTGTCATCCTGTTCGCTACCGGAACGGCAGACGGTGCCCTCGCATACGCCTATGCGACTTTCACACTCAGGGACGGCATGTGGGCCCCGTCAGGCTGGGGCGGCTGCCACATCGAGACCACCGCAGAAGGCTGGGGGACCGCCGACTGGATCCTCGATTCCGCTGTTGAGCTCGAACCGGAGCCGAAACAGCTTGCCGTCCTGATCCAAGAACGCGCGTGCGCGTCAGGTCAGGCACCCATCGACCGTGAGATTGTTCCTGTCGTGGTCCGATCCGCCGATCGCATCACCGTCACCGTGTTCGTCGAGCCGGTGCAGGGGTATGCATCGTGTCCGTCCAACCCGTGGCATCCGATCACCATCGATCTCGACGGGCCCCGGGACGACCTGCCCATCTACAACGGAAGACCCACTCCGAACGCGCTGGTGGTACCAGCGAGGTGAATCGTCTTCTTGTCCGTCCTGGACAGCGGTCGGAGAAACCCGAGGCGGCGAGCGTCGCCAGTAGGCTGCTCCCATGCTTGATCTCTCCTCCTACATTGCCGACGTCCCGGATTTTCCCGAGCCCGGGATCGTGTTCAAGGACATCACCCCCCTCTTGGCGAATAGTGAGGCGTTTCTTCAGGCGATCGAGGAGATGGCCGCCCCTTTCGTTGATGAGGACATCGATATCGTCGTCGGTATCGAATCCCGTGGATTCCTGCTCGCCGGGTCGATCGCCGAACGCATCGGTGCCGGGGTTGGCCTTGTCAGGAAACCAGGCAAGCTTCCGCGAAAGACGGTTTCGGTCACCTACGACCTCGAATACGGGACGGACTCCCTCGAGATCCACGAGGACGCGTTCGTGGCGGGCGGCAAGGTGTTGATCGTTGACGATGTGCTTGCAACCGGAGGAACGCTCGCCGCGACAAGCGAGCTCGTGGCAAAGGCCGGGGGCACCGTCGTAGGGGCCACGATGCTGATCGAGCTGTCGGTCCTTGGCGGCCGGGCACGCTTCGACCGTCCCTTGCACGCTGTCCTGTCGTTCTGACATCCGCGAGCATCCCAGGCGGTACGATGCGGGGATGGAACACTCGGACCTGACCTCGCTGGTCGCAGGCACACCGATCCCGTGGGGCGGCACGAAGGTTGCGTATGTGTCCGCCGAGCTCGCAGATGCCTTCAGGCCCGGCGATGCCCTCATCGTGGTCCAGGACACGGGGGAGTTGTTGCACATTCCCGCAGAGCCGCGCCACAGGGCCGACATCGCGGTGAGCGCAGCGGTGGAAGCGTTCGGTGCGATGGGTGCCGTGTCGGACGAACAGATCACCGACTTCTACCTGCGGTTTGCCTCGGCGCTTGCCGACGACGCTTCGTTCACCCCGATCGCGGACGCCAATCGGCACGATGTGGAATCGGCACGCGACCGCGGGCGAAGCGTCACAAGGCTCATTCTCGACGAACGCATGCGGAGCGACATGGTGGAAGGTCTCAAGGGTTGGGCACAGACGCCGAGCGGGCGTGGCCGTGTCGTCGAGACCATCGAGCACGAAGGTTGGAGCCTTGCCCAGATCGTCGACGGTCTCGGGGTCATCGGGTTCGTCTTCGAAGGGCGGCCCAATGTGTTTGCCGACGCGACCGGAGTCCTCAGAGGTGGCAACACGGTGGTCTTCCGCATCGGCTCCGATGCCCTCGGGACCGCCAAGGCCATTGTCGATCACGCGCTTGCGCCAGCGCTCGCCGCGAGCGGGCTGCCGAGTGGTGCGGCGAGTCTCGTGGAGAGCCCGTCGCGTGCGTCCGGCATCGCCATGATGAGCGATCCGCGGCTCAGCCTCGCCGTGGCCCGCGGCTCGGGCGAGGCGACCCAAAGGCTTGGAGCGGTCGCCCGCCAGGCAGGCAACAGTGTGAGCCTCCACGGCACCGGAGGCGCGTGGATCGTCGCAGGGGATACAGCACGCATCGGGGATTTCGAAGCTGCCGTATACCACTCGCTCGACCGGAAGGTCTGCAACACCCTCAACACGGCATGCGTCCCGCGATCTCGGGTCGGTGACCTCGTCCCAGCGCTGCTGAAGGCCATGGAGCGCGCCGCAGCGCGAAGGGATGCCAACCCCAAACTGCATGTGCTCGAATCATCCAGGGCAAGCGTTCCGAATGAGTGGTTCGACCGGTCGGTTGCGATCAGCAGGGCTGAAGGCGCCGTTGATGAACCACAAGCCGAGACCCTCACCGAGGACCAGCTCGGCGTTGAATGGGAGTGGGAGGACAGCCCAGAGGTGACGCTCGCCGTGTCCGACGATGTGGAACAGGCGATCGGTTGGTTCAACCGCTACAGCCCCCGATTCGTTGCCTCGCTCATCTCATCCGACCCGTCCGAACACGACGCCTTCTTCCGGTCCATCGACGCTCCATTCGTCGGGAACGGGTTCACACGGTGGGTCGACGGCCAGTACGCCCTCGATCGTCCCGAGCTCGGCCTCTCGAACTGGCAGATGGGTCGCCTCTTTGGGAGGGGAGGGATCCTGTCGGGGGATTCGGCTTACACGATCAGGACTCGTGTCACCCAGCAGGACCCCGATATCGGCCGGTAGCGGCCGGAATCCCGAGTTCGAACCGATTGCATTACGCTTTGGCGTCCACTCAGGAGGGCCATGGCCTCGTACGACTTCAGGGAGATCGAGCGACGCTGGCAGCAGGCATGGGCTGACCAGCGGATCTACCGCGTTCCGAATCCGGGAGATGACGGCTTCGATCCGGCGAAGCCGAAGATGTACATCCTCGACATGTTCCCATACCCATCCGGAGCGGGACTCCATGTCGGCCACCCCCTCGGGTACATCGGCACCGACATCTACTCGAGGTTCTGGCGAATGCGCGGATCGAATGTGCTGCACCCGATGGGGTTCGATGCATTCGGTCTCCCTGCCGAGCAGTACGCAGTCGAAACCGGTGTCCACCCGAGGGTGACCACCGACAAGAACATTGAAACTTACCGCCGACAGCTCACATCGTTCGGGTTCTCCTACGACTGGAGTCGGTCCATCGCGACGACCGACCCCGACTATTACCGGTGGACGCAATGGATCTTCCTGAAGCTGTTCGACTCGTGGTTCGACGAGACCGCCAACCGGGCTCGCCCCATCAGCGAGCTCGTTGCCGAACTCGAATCGGGTGAGCGGAGCGCTGACGGTGTTGCGTGGATGAACCTCGAACAGGTCGACCGCGCCGCGTACCTCGACAGCCAGCGACTTGCGTACATCGACGAAGTGCCGGTCAACTGGTGTCCGGCGCTCGGGACGGTGCTCGCGAATGAAGAGGTCACGCCCGAAGGGCTCTCCGAGCGCGGCGACCATCCGGTGTTCCGCCGGCCGCTCCGTCAGTGGATGCTGCGAATCACCGCCTACGCGGACCGTCTGATCGATGATCTCGAGACCCTCGACTGGCCCGAATCGGTCACGACGATGCAGCGGAACTGGATCGGTCGCTCCGAGGGGGCGACCATCGTGTTCGACATCATCGATCACGGGCAGCTTCGGGTGTTCACAACCCGACCCGATACGGTGTTCGGTGCGACCTACATGGTTATGGCGCCCGAGCACGCCCTCGTCGACAAAATCGTCGCGGCGTCCTGGCCTGACGGTACGAAACCCTCGTGGACCCTCGGCATGGACGATCCGGTGACGGCGACGCGGGCCTACCGGAGCGCTTCGCTGCGTAAGTCCGAGCTTGAGCGACAGGTCGAGGACCGTCACAAAACCGGAGTGTTCACCGGGGCGTTCGCCATCAACCCCCTCAACGGCGAGGAGATCCCGATCTTCATCGCTGACTATGTGCTGATGGGGTACGGAACCGGTGCAATCATGGCCGTGCCGGGCCAGGACGAGCGGGACTGGGAGTTCGCAGAGCAATTCGACCTGCCGATCGTACGCACCGTCGAGCCGCCCGTGGACTTCGCAGGCAACGCATACCTCGGTGACGGTCCAGCGATCAACAGTGGGTTCCTCGACGGGCTCGACATCGCCGAAGCGAAGAGCCGCATCATCCACTGGCTGGAAAACAACGGTGCCGGGAAGGGAACTGTCACCTACAAGCTGCGTGACTGGCTGTTCTCGCGCCAGCGCTATTGGGGAGAGCCGATACCGATCCTGCACGGCCCAAACGGCGAACTCCGTGCCGTCGACGAAAGCGAGCTACCCCTTCGGCTCCCCGAGGTCGATGACTTCACGCCGAACGCCTCCGACGATGAAGATGCCGAACCGACCCCTGCGCTCGCCAAGGCGCCCGATGACTGGAAGCTCGTCGACATCGACGGCACCACTTGGCAGCGCGAGCTCAACACCATGCCGCAATGGGCGGGATCCTGCTGGTATTACCTGCGCTATCTCGATCCGCACAACGACAACGAGCTCGTCGATCCCGAAGTGGAGCGGTACTGGATGGGGTCCCAGGGTGTGGACCTGTATGTCGGCGGGGTCGAGCATGCCGTCCTGCATCTGTTGTATGCGCGCTTCTGGCACAAAGTGCTTTACGACCTCGGCTATGTCGGGACACCGGAGCCCTTCGGCCGACTCTTCAACCAGGGATACATCCTCGCTGACGCCTATCAGGACGCCCGCGGGATGTATGTCCCAGCCGACGATGTCGTTGAAGTTGACGGCATGTTCATGTATCGAGGTGAACCGGTCGAAAAGCAATACGGGAAGATGGGGAAGTCACTCAAGAACTCCGTCAACCCCGATGACATCTTCGAGGAGTACGGCGTCGATACGCTGCGCCTCTACGAGATGTTCATGGGTCCCCTCGACGCATCCCGCCCGTGGTCGACCCGGGACATTGTCGGTGTGTACCGGTTCCTGCAACGACTGTGGAGGAACTTCGTTTCTGAAGATGGCGGGATCCTCGTCAGCGACGAGCCCTCCGAAGGTGAGCTCAAGGTTCTGTTGCACCGCACGGTGGAAGCCGTGACGCGCGACATGGAGCAGCTCCACTTCAACACGGCTGTCGCGAGGCTCTTCGAGCTGAACAATGCTCTTGTCGGTCTCGAACGGATCCCCGCTGATGTCGCAGATGTGCTGCTTCGTCTGCTTGCCCCGCTCGCCCCCCACATCTGCGAGGAACTGTGGCATGTGATCGGCAACACCTCGTCGGTGGTCCTCGCTGAGTGGCCCGATTGGGATCCGGCTCTCACCGCGGTGGAATCCGCCACCATGGTTGTGCAGGTGAACGGCAAGGTTCGTGATCGGATCGATGTGCCGATTTCCATCACCGAAGAGCAGGCGGTTGCACTTGCGTTGTCCTCGAGGAAGGTGCTCGCCCACACCGGCGGCGACCAACCCCGCAAGGTGATCGCGAAGCTCCCCAATGTCGTGAGTCTCGTGGTCTGATGCTTCCCGCAGCGGTCGCGATCCACCGGGCAGGACTTGCGGTCGACCCCGACGAATTCGCCGATGTGTCCTTCGAGGTGATGCCGCGATGGTTGCGGAGGATCTCGGGCGCCGGGATCGAAGGCATCTCGGTCGCAAGGAGGGTCTTTGTCACGGAAGAGGTATTCGAGCAGGTGGTGCTCGGACAACGGCCCGACATCGTCGCTCACGAACTCGTCCACACCGCACAGTGGGCCGACGGCGGTCTCGGATTCTGGGCTCGCTATGTAGGGGAGTATGCGGGCCTGCGGCTGCTTGGCCTTTCCCACGGTGCCGCCTATCGGGGAATCTCATACGAGGTGGACGCCCAGCGTGTGGCGTCCGAGCACTTGTGAGCGTGCAAGGCGTTCCGCCCCCTCCGCCGCCACCGCCACCCGGATACCTTCCCGTTCCCTCGTCGTTCGTCGGTTCGGTGGCGATGTTCTGGTGGACCGTCGGCGCCTTCTTCGCCGGTGTGCTCGGCGCCAACATCGTCGGTGTCTTCGTCATCGCAGCACACGCAGACCTGACGGATCCGGTTCCGTTCGCTCTGGTGTTCCTCGGACAGGCCGGCGGCTCCTTTGCCCTTGTATGGCTGTTCTCAGCCCGAGCGTCGTCCGGTTCCCTCGCCGCAGATGTCGGGCTCGTGCTACGGCCGTCTGATTGGTGGGCTCTCCTTGCCGGTATGGGATTGCAGATCGCTGCTGCCCTCATGACCTACCCACTCGTCGATTCGCTCTTCCCCGACGGAGCCCCCCAACAAGGAGTCGCGGGGATCACCGCAGGAACACGCACCACCTTCGAGGTCATCGTCATTTTCCTGTCCGTCGCTGCCGTTGCGCCGATCATCGAAGAGATCATCTATCGGGGCATGCTGCTGTCCTGGCTGCGCCGCCACATGGGTCAATGGGCAGCCATCATCGTGAGCGCGGCGATCTTCGCCGGGCTTCACCTCGTCGACTGGAACGCCCGTGCTGCGGTTCCCGGCCTGTTCCTGATCGGTGTCGTGCTCGGCTGGGTGGCACTCCGCCGAGGGGACCTGTCCCTCGCGATCCCGATCCATGCCGGTGTCAATCTCCTCGCGGCGATCATGCTGGTGTGGGGCGATGAGATGGCCGAGTGGGCAGAACGACAGCTTGAGGAGCTCGACACCCTCAACGCGGTTGTGCACTGGATCATCGGCCTCCTCTGATGTGTCGGTCGCCACGGCGGCCTGCGCTGCGGTTGGCTATGGCGCGATCGGGAACTCGACCCTCGTGAGGAGATCGGCAGGAGGCACCGTTTGGGGGTCGTTGAGGTAGATCTCCCTCGGTGGTCCGGTCATCTCCCTTCCGTGCTCGGCGATCCAGGCCATCGTGGCCTCATAGGCTGCGCCGATCTCGGGATACGGTCCCCGATGGATGGTGGTTGCCACCGTGCCGCCCTCGAGTTCGCGGGTCGACACGCCGCCGGAACCGGCGAGCGGCCCGGCGACCGGCACACAGATCTCAATGTCGCCGTCGGTGGTGTCGTCGATCACATCGTGGTACACGAGCAGCGGTGCTCCCGTCGCGACCGCCGATTCCTTCACCATGGCCTCCATGACGGCTCCGAAACCGGAACCGATGTCGGCGGCGATACTCGCGCGGTTCGTACGGATCCGGGTGCTTGCAATCGTCTGGGGAGCTGCTTCGGTGACTTCGATGGTGTAGGGCACGATCACGCCTCCAGTCGTTGCCGACGACCCTACCGCGCGCGTCTTGGTGCTGTGTGACCCATGGATCGTCCTGAAGGGTGCCGACGACGGGTTGTCGTCCGCGGGACGAACCCCTTCCGCTTGGTCGGTGGTTGCGGTACAACGACAGGAGCGCAGCGGCATGGAAGCCATGGCCACGCGCGGGACGAACCTATCGGTTACTTCGGTTGGTGTTGCAGCCATCGTGCTTGTCGGTGCTGCCGTGTGGTTCGGTGTTGGGCATAGTGTTCCCCCGTCGGCTGTCGAGTCCTCCGCCTCGCCCGATGTCTTCCCCGGGAGCTCGCAGATCGTCACGGTCCATGTCTCAGGGTCCGTACTCGATCCCGGTTTGGTCGCCGTTCCCGACGGTTCGCGTATTGCGGACGCGGTTGCAGCGGCTGGTGGCGCAACACTCGACGCGGATCTGCGACGGCTGAATATTGCAGCGACTGTTCGCGACGGGGACCAGATCGTCGTCCCGTCCGTTGCCGATGACCCCTCGCAGGGAGCGTCGGAGCCGACCAAGATCGACATCAATACGGCGGACGCGACGGGCCTCGCCACCCTTCCCGGGATCGGGCCCGTCATCGCGCAACGGATCGTTTCGTACCGCGAACAGCACGGGGCTTTTGCCACGATCG
Organism: Acidimicrobiia bacterium; assembly: GCA_041393965.1. Taxonomy (NCBI): domain Bacteria; kingdom Bacillati; phylum Actinomycetota; class Acidimicrobiia; species Acidimicrobiia bacterium. The sequence continues at coordinate 388,597 of JAWKJB010000003.1, forward strand.
AGGACCTTCTCGATGTTCCGGGGATCGGTGAGGCGAAGCTCGCAGCAATCAGGGATGCGATCGGTAGTTCGTGAGCCGCCTCCTTCCGGGGATTCCGGCACGCTGGTGCATGGGTGCGGCGAGCGCGGTCTGGCTCGGCGCCCTCGTCGGGATCAAGGGCTCGATCGGTGGGCTGATGGCCATCGGCATCGTATTGCCGATCGCCGGTCGATGGTGGCGGCCCGCAGCAACACTGGCCGTTTTCTGTGCACTTGGGCTCGCCTCCGGGTGGTTCGCGTCGATCCGTTCCGAGGCGGTCACCGACGCTGATATTCCGACGGGTTCGGTCGCGATCACCTTCAAGGTCGCGGAGGATGCCTCGACGACAACCCACGGCATCGCCGTTGGTGTGATCCGTGACCTCGACGGCCACGCGTGGGATGGGCCGCGTATCGGCATCCGTCGTCTCCCGCACGAGATCACGGTTGGCCACGAGGTCTCCGCGCTCGGAACGCTGATCGATGGGCACCGGCGCATCGCCGACGAGCTCGTCGCAGGGATCTTCACCCTCGACGAGGTTGTTGCCGCTCGCGCATCGCCGAATCCGCTCGTTGGCGGCGGCAACGCCGTGCGTCGTGCCGTGCGGGACCGCTACAACGGCGCCCACCGAGCCGACGGACTCCTGTCTGGCTTCCTCACCGGTGACACCGATCGGATGCTCGCGCCGGACACGGAGGACCTCCGTCGTGCGGGTTTGTCGCATTTCGTTGCGGTGTCGGGCTCCAATGTGTCGCTGTTCCTGGCGATGTGGTGGATCGTGACCGCACCGCTGTCGATCCACAGGCGACTGAGGGCCCTTGTTGGCGGGGTTGGTCTGATGCTGTTCGTGGTCGTGACACGCTGGGAGCCATCGGTGATCAGAGCCGGGGTGATGGCGGCGGTTCCTCTTGTTGGGAGCCTGGCGAGTGTGCCGGTTGATCCGTGGATGGCACTCGGCGTCGCGGTGACGATTCTGGTGCTCGCATCGGGGCACCTCGTCCTTTCGGTCGGGTTTCAACTGTCCGTGCTCGCGACAGCTGGTGTCCTCGGTGGACTTGCTCTCGCGCGTGGTCGCCGGCCCCGCTGGCTGTTTGTGCCGTTGTTCGCCACGGTGGGTGCCCAGATGGCTGTTGGTCCCTTGCTCCTCGCCGTGTTCGGGACGGTTCCGCTGTTCGCACCGGTCACGAACCTCTTCGCAGGACCGGTCGTTGCGGCCTCGACGGTTGTGGCGGCTCTCGGAGTGATCGTCCCTCCCGTCGCGCACCTCGCGAGATTCGGGGGATCGACCGTGTTGTGGATCGCAGCGATGGCTGCCGACGGGCCACAGCTCGGTGCTGGCGGGGTGACTTGTGTGGCGGCTGCCGTCGGCGGGTTGTGGATCCGCGCTGTGCGCCCTCTGGTGATCGCAGGCGTGATCGTTGTTGTTGCCGCGGGCGCTCCTTGGTCGATCGCCTGGCCGAGAGTCGCCACGCTCACGGCTCTCGATGTCGGACAGGGAGACGCAATCCTCATCCAGGACCCATCGGGATCGGCGATGCTCATCGATGGCGGTTCTGATCCCCGAGTGCTCGACTCGGCGTTGCGTCGCCACGGAGTCAGGTTCATCGAGACCGTCGTGGTGACCCACAACGACAACGACCATGCAGGGGGACTTGCCGACCTGGTCGCATCAAACAGCATCGGGACCCTGATCGTGAGCGCCTACGCGCCGGACTCGTCCCTCGTCACCGCCGCCCGCGACGCAGCGATCACGGTTCGGACGGTTCGTGCAGGGGCTCGGCTCGCCGTTGGCGCCACACCGATCCGGGTCGTGGCACCATCCCGTCGCTTCGCCTCCGACAATGATGGGTCGATCGTTCTGATGGTCGACACCGGGATTTCTGTGCTCTTGCCGGGGGATATCGAAGCGGTCGCCCAGCATGAACTCCCGCCGCTGCACCCGGAGGTGATGGTTGTCCCGCATCACGGCTCGGCAACGACTGATCTCGATTGGCTGGCCGACACGGTTGGGGACAGAGCCATCCTTTCGTACGGCCCGAACCGCTACGGCCACCCGCATCCGACGGTTGTGGAACTGCTCGGCGACCTCGGCGTCACTGTTGCGAGAACACCTGAAGGCGACATCTCGATTCTCCTCCGCGGTGGCGTGCCGGGGAGCGATCCGGTGGCGGGAGTCCGGGAGCTGACGGACACGGTACGCTGAGGCGATGGGCTGGAAAGGGATCTCGGGACCGAAGGATGCCGGTCCGTCCGAACGCGAGCAGATGCTCGCGATGGCTGCCGAAGTCTTCGCCGAAGCCGGGGTGGCGAACCCGACGCGCATCGATGTCCCAGGGAGGGGCGCGGGATCGTCCGGTGACGGGGGAACGATCCGGGAACAGGTCGCCGCGATCGTCCCTGCACTCCAGTCCGGGTCGCTGTTCGGCGGGTCGACCGGTGTTCTCGTCATGGATGCCCAGAACCTCCTGAAGGCGGAATCGGCGGCGGTCGCCGAGCTGCTCGCCGTTGCCGACCCTGATCAGGTCGTTGCCGTGTTTGCCTCCTCGGGTGCCATGCCCGCCGCGCTGAAGAAGACAATCGGAAGCGATAACATCGTTTCGCTCAGGGCGTTGCGAACGCAGGACTCGCTTCGGTGGCTCAACGAGTACGCAAAGCAACACCGCCTCCGGATCGATGCCGCTGCGCGCGACGAGCTCGTCAAGCACTTCGGAGCGAACCAGGCGGCGATGCGGCGAGCCATCGACTCCCTCGCGATCTCAGGATCGACGATCGAGGCCGAAGCGATTGCTGCCACGATCGACAACCGCCCGAACGAGCCGGTGTGGCTGCTCGGTGATGCCATCATGACCGGGAACCACACGCAGGCATTGCGGCGACTTGCCGACTATCTCGAGCATAACCACCCGTTGATCCTGTTGTCGTATCTCGAGGGGGAGGTGCGGCGTCGTTCGCTCGCCGCCGTTGCCCCCGACTACGACACCTTCGCCACATGGGCGCGGGCCAATCCAGCTTCATACGCGACGAAGAAGGTGTGGGAGGGACGAACCCGCGCCAACGGTGAAGCCCTCGCGAGCTGTGTCCGAGCGCTAGCCAGAGCGGATCTGACCCTCAAGACGCAGCCAGAGGCAACGCACCGCGTCACGATGGAACGCCTGACCGTCGCAATGTCCCGTTGGATGGCCCGCTGACTGCGTCAACGGTGGGCTGATCAGCCCTCGTAGGTGTGAACCTGCGTCACTCGGTAGGTGAAGGTTCCGCCAGGCGCGTCGAAAGTGACATCCTGGCCGGGGCGCGCTCCGAGAAGTGCAGCGCCGAGCGGTGAGTCGGGGGATGCGAGCAGCATCCCATCGACGCGGTTCTCCGCCGGCGCGACGAAGAACGCGAGTTCGTCACCGTCGTCGTCGACCACCGTTGCAACGGTGCCGATCTCGACGGCACCGGAGTCGGGGACGGGCTCGACGACCGCGTTGTCGATGAGGTGGCGCAGCTCACGGATCCGTGCCTCCATGAGGCCCTGCTCGTTCTTCGCCGCGTCGTACTCGCCGTTTTCCTTCAAGTCTCCGTGCTCTCGCGCTTCGGCGATTCTGCGGACGACTTCTTGTCGACCGTCCGTGGTGAGGTGGTCGTATTCGTCCTGAAGCTTCTGGAGTGCAGCAGGGGTCATCCACTTGTGTGCGCTACCGGTCATGAGGTGTTCCTACGCCAGGATCGAATGAACCCGGGCCATGAGGCGGGACTTGCGCCGCGCCGCGGTCGCCTTGTGCAGGACGCCCTTGGTGACGGCCATGTCGATCCGCTTCTGCGTCGTGGACAGCAGCCTCGTGGCCTCGGCGGCGTCGCCAGCTTCAGCAGCCTCGACGGTACGCTTCGTCCATGTGCGCAACTCGGAGCGAACGGCCCGGTTGCGCTCGTTCGCGCGAGTGTTCTGGCGATTGCGCTTGATTTGGGACTTGATGTTTGCCATGGGGAAAGAGAACCTCGTGAGGTGTGACGGGATCGACCGCAGGATAGCAGCCGGACGCTCAAACGGTACACTCGATCTGTGGCGCTGCCACCCCTCGTCCACCGGAGAGTCCACCGGAGAACTCGATGGATCAGTCGCGTATCCGCAACTTCAGCATCATCGCCCACATCGACCACGGGAAGTCGACGCTCGCCGATCGGCTCCTCGAGCGCACCGGCGCGATCTCCGAGCGCGAGATGCGAGCGCAGCTCCTCGACGAGATGGACATCGAGCGTGAACGGGGGATCACGATCAAGGCCAATGCGGTACGCATCGACTACGAGGCACTCGACGGCGAGACCTACGAGCTGAACCTCATCGACACGCCGGGCCATGTCGATTTCTCCTATGAGGTCTCTCGCAGCCTTGCCGCGTGTGAAGGCGCGCTCCTGCTCGTCGATGCGTGCCAGGGGGTCGAGGCACAGACCCTCGCGAACGCGTATCTCGCCATCGACAGCGGCCTCGAGATCATCCCGGTCGTGAACAAGATCGATCTGCCTGCTGCCGAGCCGGGTCGCGTCTCGGACGAGATCGCGGCGGTCCTTGGCGGCTCGCCGGACGAAACGGTTCAGGTCTCGGCGAAGTCGGGTGCTGGCGTCGCAGAGCTTCTCGAAGCGATCGTCCAGCGCCTGCCGCCTCCCAATGGCGATCCGGACGGACCGCTCCGTGCGCTGGTGTTCGACTCGTATTACGACACCTACCGTGGGGTCGTCAGTCTTCTGCGCGTGGTGGACGGCACGATCGGCCACGGTGACGCCATTCGGCTGATGGCGCGGAACGAAGCGCTCGAGGTCGACGAGATCGGCGTCCGACATCCGACGATCGAGCCGACCGGGCGCCTGAACGCTGGCGAGGTCGGCTATCTCGTGACCGGGGTCAAAGACATCGACCTGATCAGGGTCGGCGACACCGTCACCCATGTGGACCGACCCGCCACCGAGCCCCTCGCGGGCTACGGTGAGCCGAAGCCGATGGTGTTCTCTGGCCTGTTTCCCACCGACGGCGACGATTTCGAACGCCTCCGTGAGGCCCTCGACAAGCTTCGGCTCAACGACTCCTCGTTGGTCTATCAGGCTGAGACCTCTCGGGCGCTCGGGTTCGGTTTCCGCTGCGGCTTCCTCGGCCTCCTCCACATGGAGATCGTCCGGGAGCGCCTCGAACGAGAGTACGACCTCGACCTCGTCACGACCGCGCCATCGGTCGAGTATCTGGCCAACACGACCGACGGGAAACAGGTGATCGTCCACAGTCCCCAAGACCTGCCCGCGACGGCGTCGATCGTCTCCATCGAGGAGCCCTATGTGAAGGTCATGATCATCACCCCATCTGCGTACATCGGCACCGTGATGGACCTGATCCAGGCGAAACGGGGAGAGATGGGGGACATGACCTACCTGAGCCCTGAACGGGTCGAGTTGCACTACATCGTTCCCCTTGCCGAGATCGTGTTTGACTTCTTCGACCAGCTCAAATCCCGGACGCGAGGCTACGCGTCACTCGACTACGAACCCGACGAGTACCGGGTCTCGGATCTCGTGCGGGTCGACATCCTGCTCAACAGCCAGCCGGTCGATGCGTTCTCGACGATCGTCCACAAGGACAAGGCGTCGACCTACGGCAGGGCGATGGTGAAGCGGCTCCGCGAGCTCATCCCACGCCAGATGTTCGATGTCCCTGTGCAGGCGGCTGTCGGTTCGCGGATCATCTCGCGCGAGACCATCAAGGCACGGCGCAAGGATGTCACGGCCAAGTGCTACGGGGGCGACATCACCCGAAAACGCAAGTTGCTCGAGCGCCAGAAGGAAGGCAAGAAGCGGATGAAGATGGTCGGATCCGTCGAGGTCCCCCAGGAGGCCTTTGTTGCGGCCCTCACCATCGGGGATGAGTGATCCGCGTAAGCAACCGCAGGTCCGCCCCGACAGCCCTGTCCTCGCTGACTGCGCAGCCACATGGAAGTCGGCCTACATCCACATTCCGTTCTGTCTTCGCCGATGCCCGTACTGTGACTTCGCGATCGTCGATGAATCATCTCGGGGACGAACGGAGGTCGATCGCTATGTTGCGTCGGTTCTGGCCGAGATCGAGATGGAATCCGGCATCGGCCGACTCGACGCGATCAATGTCGGGGGCGGAACGCCCACCCGCCTTCCCCCGGTCATGCTCAAGCGCATCGTCGAGCATGTGATCGACCGACACGATGCGAGGCACGACATCGAGATCTCGCTCGAGGCCAACCCCGAGGACTGGGACGAATCGATGGCAAGCGAGCTCGTCGCTGCGGGATTCAACCGCGTCTCGTTCGGTGCGCAGTCGTTCGATGAATCGGTGCTGTCGGCTCTCGGCCGAAGTCATACACCCGACGACATCGACCGAGCCGTCCACACCGCACGCGAAGCAGGGTTCTCGTCAGTCTCGCTCGACCTGATCTTCGGCCATCCCGCGGAGTCGGACACCTCGTGGGAGCTCACGGTGCGCAGAGCACTCAGCCTCGACTCCGACCATCTCTCGACCTATGCGCTCACCGTGGAACCCGGCACGCTGCTGGCACGCCAAGTCCAAGGAGGGGCTACAGGGCCCGATGACGATGTGCAGGCCGACCGCTACCACCGATTCCTGTCCCTCGCAGAACCCGAAGGGTTCGTTCGATACGAGGTCTCGAACCACGCCCGCGCGGGGCATGCGTGTCGCTACAACCTATCCACTTGGGCACACGGGGAATACCTCGGATTCGGGATGGCTGCCCACGACCACATCGCAGGAACCCGATCCCGTAACCACCGCCGACTCGACCGCTACCTCGATGCCGTCGAGGCAGGGATCCGGCCCCGCCTCGGATCGGAGGTACTCGACGCAACCGACGCAGAACGCGACGCCTTGATGCTCGGGCTACGCCTCGCCTGCGGAGCCCGCATGACCAAGACCGCGCAGCGATTCTGGGAGTCGGACCCCGGGCAGCGGCTCGCTGATGCGGGTCTTCTGACGATCGCCGACGGCAGGCTCGTTGCCCCAAGACCCATGCTTGCGGACACGGTCATCCGCGAAGCGTTATCAGTCTCGGCATCCGATTGCTAACTTCCCATGATGCTCGACAACCGACGATCGCGGGTCCTCAAGGCCCTCGTCGAGGAGTACATCCGAACGGGGGAGCCGGTGAGTTCCCAGTCCGTGCTGACGCGGAGCGGACTCGATGTGAGTTCCGCAACGGTGCGCAACGACCTCGCGCGCTTGGAATCGTACGGTTTCGTCGCCCAGCCCCATACTTCGTCGGGCCGAGTCCCGACCCACCAGGGGTACCGATTCTATGTGGATCACCTCGCCCCGTCGAAGCTGCGCGAAGCGACCCGGCACCGGATCGATTCGTTCTTCCACGATGTCCACCGGCAGGTCTCCGACCTGCTCAGGGAAACCTCGACCTTCGTGAGCGACCTCACGACCTATCCGTCGGTGGTGGTCGGTCCCGTACGGCTGAACGACACCGTTCGTGAGGTCCGCCTCATCGGTATCGGTGGCAGCGTCGTGCTCGCGGTCGCGGTCGCCGACGACGGCCGCGTCCATCAGGAGTTCGTCGATGTCGGGGTCGTTCCCGACCGTGACACGCTCGAGTCCGCCGAGCGTCTGATCGCGGCCGCCTACGAAGGTCGGTCGCTTGACGATCCGGCAAAGGACAAACTCCAGGTGTCGGAAGTATCGGCCGTCGTGCGGAGGGTGATCACTCCGGTCACGAGCAAGCTCGCGACGGCGGGAGATCAGCATCGTGAGGTCTATGTGGGTGGGACTGCCCAGATGGTGTCGCTGTGGAACGATCTGACGATGGTGCAGCGGCTTCTCGAGCTGATCGATCAACAAGCATCGCTCGTCGACCTCGTGAGCGACGATGCGGGCGGCACCCAGGTCCGGTTCGGGCCCGATGTGGGAGATGTCGACGATCTCGCCGTGGTGTCGACAACCTACGAAATGGCGTCGGGCGCAACCGGCCAGATCGGCGTCATCGGTCCGATGCGCATGAACTACCGGCGGACGATCCGGGTCGTCGAAAAGGTGTCGGAGAGCCTCAAGGGACAGCTTGGGGCCGACGAATGAAGGACTACTACAACATTCTCGGCGTCTCGCGCGACGCGTCCTCCGATGAGATCAAGCGATCCTTCCGGAAGCTCGCACGGGAAACCCATCCGGATGCGAACCCGGACGACCCGACAGCCGAGGAGCGTTTCCGGGACATCGCAGAGGCCTACGAGGTGCTGTCCGATGCGCAAAAGCGCGCACGGTACGACCGGGGCGAGACCTTCCGAGGACAAGACCTCTTCAGCCAGTTCGGAGGACTCGAGGACATCCTCCAGCAGTTCTTCGGCGGGAGCTTCGGTGGGTTCGGAGGCTTCGGAGGAGGCGGCCGCCGAGGGCCATCGCGCGGCAGCGACATCGCCATACGCATCGACCTCGACCTCGCGGATGCAGCGTTCGGGACGCAGCGTGAGGTCTCGTTCGTTGCAGACATCGCCTGTTCGACCTGCTCGGCAACCGGGGCAGCACCCGGCACGACGCCGGTCACCTGCTCGACCTGTGGCGGCCAGGGTCGGGTGCAAGCCGCCCGCCAAACCATGCTCGGCACGATGATGTCGGTTCAGGACTGCCCGGACTGCTCGGGAACCGGCAACCGCATCGACGATCCGTGCGATGACTGTCGGGGAGAGGGGCGCCATCGCGGGGAGCGAACGCTCACCGTCGATGTTCCTGCAGGTGTGGACACCGGCACGCGACTCCGCCTCACCGGGAAGGGTGCTGCCGGTCAACGAGGAGCCCCAGGCGGCGATGCCTATGTCGAGATCAGGGTTGCCGACGATCCGAGATTCCAACGGGTGGGTGATGACCTCCACCACCGGGTCACGATCGGGTTTACGGAAGCCACCTTCGGTGCCGAGATCGAGGTTCCGCTGCTCGATGGTGGCACCGAATCCCTCGACATACCGGCAGGGACCCAGCCCGAGACGATCTATCGACTCGGGAAGCAAGGTGTGCCACGCCTCCAACGGCGTGGTCGGGGCGACATGCTCGTGCATGTCGAGGTCGCCGTTCCGACGGACCTCGACGACGAGCAGGAGGACCTGCTTCGCAGCTACGGGAACCTCCGCGGCGAGGAGCCCGCGGCGAGAAAGCGCGGCCTGTTCCGTCGATGAGACACCTGCCTCATCTGCTCGTACCCGGCGAGTGGGGACACGGAGCGTTCGAACTCGAAGCTGCCGACCTTGCGCACCTGACACGGGTGCTCCGACTCTCAGACGGGGACACCGTCTCGTACACCGACGGCGCCGGCCGAGTCGGACACGGACGGCTCGAAGGGAGAGTCGTGGCTCGAGGGACCGAGTCCGAGGTCCCCCGACCGCGTGACCTGACGGTTGCCGTAGCCCCGCCCCGGCAGCGTGACCGCGCAAGGTTCCTTGTCGAGAAGGTCCAGGAAATCGGGGTCCGTCGCCTCATGTGGCTTGACACCGACCACGGTGAGGGCAAGCCCCCGAGCGATGCCCGAGTGGCGGCGTGGCGCAAGGCCGCCATCGAGCAGTCGCGGGGAGCGTGGCTCGTTGAGGTCAACGGTCCGGTACGGCTCGCCGACCTCGAGAACCCGCTCCTGTGTGACCCGGACGGGGAGCCGATCGCGCACTTCGACGACACGGGTCCGATCATGCTGGCGGTGGGGCCCGAGGGCGGCTGGTCCAATGCCGAACGAGACGGTCGGAGCGCAATATCCCTCGGTTCCCAGATCCTTCGTGTCGAGACGGCGGCCGTCGTCGCGGCTGGGATCATCCTCCACGGCAGGTAGCAAACCGTTATGATGAAGCCACGAGTGATGCGTCCAAATCACGGCACGGAGAGTATTCTCGCAAGCACGGTCCGTGGCGTGATGTGCTGCGTGATGGAGGAGAGATGGACTACAACGAACGGGTCGGTGAGCGTCTCCGGGCCATCCGTGTGCAACTCGGCATGTCCCTCCAGGATGTCCACCGCGACACCGGGGGCGAGTTCAAAGCAGCGGTCCTCGGGGCGTACGAGCGTGGTGAACGGGCCATTTCGGTGCCAAGGCTCCATCGTCTCGCCTCCTGGTACCGCGTTCCGATCGCACAGCTGCTGCCGGACGAGGACCGTGAGGAGACAGCTCCTCCGATGTCGGAAGGCGTCACCATCGATCTGTCGAGGGTCGAAGCGCTCGACTCGACGACCGGTGCCGCCATCGACCGTTTCCTCAAAAAGATCCAGATCCAACGCCAGGACTTCAACGGACGAGTGCTCACGATACGCGGTTCGGATGTGGCGCTCCTCGCAACGCTGCTGGATCTCGCCGATGCCGACCTCGTCGATCAGATCATGCAGCGTCCCTGATCGGCGCCTGTCCGTTTCCCCGGCCTATCAGGGTCCGGGGGATATACTCCGGCCACGCTCTTTGAGCGTTCCCGTATCTGCCAGCAGACAGGACCGTAGGCATTGACCTATCCGCCTGACACAGACTCACGGGTGCGTGTTCCTTCGAATCACCTCATGATCGAACTATTGGGGAACCGGGACGCGCACCTCAGACGCGTCGAGAACGCGTTCCCACGCGCGCGGGTGGTTGCCCGAGGCAATGAGATCGACATCACCGGGGACAACCGCGAAGCCGAGATGGCGTACACGGTCATCGAGGAACTGCTGGTCCTCGTCCAGGAGGGCCAGTCGCTCGACGCCGAGCGCGTCGATCGTGTCATCGAGATGGTGCGGGCCGATGTCCCGAAGCCATCGGGTGTGTTCACCGACTCGATTGCGGTCGGCCGCGGCAAGGTCGTCCGGGCCAAGACGCTCGGGCAGAAGGGCTATGTGGATTCGATCCGCGAGAACACGATGGTGTTCGGCATCGGACCCGCCGGAACCGGGAAGACCTATCTGGCGATGGCGTGTGCCGTCGAAGCCCTCGTGTCGGGTGCCGTTCGTCGCATCATCTTGTCGCGTCCCGCCGTCGAAGCGGGGGAGCGTCTCGGCTTCCTCCCAGGGGACCTCGCCGCGAAGGTCGATCCGTACCTGCGTCCGTTGTACGACGCGTTGTACGAGATGCTCGGCCCCGAAGAGACCGGCCGGCTGATGGATCAGGGCACGATCGAGATCGCACCGCTCGCCTATATGCGCGGCCGCACGCTGAACGACGCGTTCGTGGTGCTCGACGAGGCGCAGAACACGACGCAAGAGCAGATGAAGATGTTCCTGACCCGGCTCGGTTTCAACTCGAAGATGATCGTGACGGGGGATGTGACGCAGATGGACCTCGCCGACGGGCGCCCATCGGGCCTTGCGGTGGTGCGCCGGGTGCTCCAACGAGTCGATGGGGTCGGCTTCGTTGAGTTGACCGGTGACGATGTCGTGCGCCACCGGATCGTCGCTGCGATCGTCGATGCCTACGCGCGGTACGAGTCCGAGCAGCGCCGATGAGCTCGTTCATCGACCGGCACCACTCGGCTGTGAGTGTGTTCCTCGTCGCCCTCACCGTGGTGATCTCGTCCGGGATCCTGATATTCGGATATGAGCAGGTGACCGATGTCCCAGCCGTGATCGCCGAGGGGGAGCGATCGCCACAGGACTTCTACGCCGACCGATCGACCTCCGAGATCCCAGACGACGCCAAGACCGAGCAAGCTCGAACACAAGCCGAGATCAACGAGCCGGCGCCGTACACAATCAACCAGACGACTTCGCAGAATGTGATCAACGACATCATCCTGTTCTTCTCCGATCTCGACGATGGGGCCTTCCTTCCGGCTCCTCCACCGACGACCACAACGACCATCGATGTGACCACGACGATCGCAGGGGACACGACATCGTCCACATCGTCGACGACCACGGTCCCGACGACAACCACCACCACGACGCTGCCCCGTCGTGACGCTGAAGACCAGGTCTCGCGACTGATGGCAACCCACGCGATCCTCACCGAGGACACCATCGCCCAGTTCGTCTACCTCCACGACAAGGATCTCGATCGCGTTGCAGACGGTGAGGCGTCGGTGTTCCCCGACATGCAGGCAACCGCAACCGGATGGGCGTCCGATGAGCTGACCGAAGGGATACGAACCTCGGATCTCAACACCGTACAGAGCAAGTACCTCGCGTCGGCGACCCGGCCACCGATCTCGATCGTCGGAATCCCGGAGGAGGATGTTCCGATCACCCACGAAGCACTCGGTTCACTCGTCGCGCGGCGGCTCCAGGTGAACGAGGTCGTCGACGAGACACAGTGGGAGATCAACAAGCAACTTGCGCGTGACGCGGTTCCCGTGCAAACGACCTCGTACTCGATCGGAGAACCGATCGCACGCGAGGGAGATGTACTCACCGCGGTGCAGGTGGCCGCGATCCAAGAGCTCGGTCTCTACGAGCCGGAGATCGAACAGGGCGTGTCACCGTGGGCCATGGTACTGGTGACGGCACTCAGCGTCCTGCTTGCCGCATTCCTGCTGTGGCGTATCGCACCTTCCCACCTCGAACGACCTCGCGACATGGCCCTCCTCGCGATCATCATCTCTCTCGCGGCCGCCGCGGCCCGCGTGCCTGACCTCGTTACCTCGCCCGACAACCACGCGGTGGGCTACATCATGCCCGCCGTCGCGATCGGTGTGATGGCCGCGATCTTGTTCGATCAGAGAACGGCGCTGCTCGTCGCGCTTCCGATGGCTGCTTTCACAGCGGTCGCGACGGGGGATATCGGGTTCACGGTCTACGCCGGTATCGCAGCAGCGGTCCCGGTTGGATTCGTGTCGAGTGTCTCGACTCGGTCGCAGCTGCGATTGTCGGTGCTCGGCTCGGCTGCGGTCGTCGCACCGCTCGCCGCTGGGCTCGAACTCGTGTTCTTTCCCGGGGCCACCGGCGCTGACGCACTCGAGTCGCTCGCGTGGGCCCTCGCCGGTGCGGTCGTTGGTGGCTTCCTCGGCCAGGGACTTGTGTCGTTCCTCGAGACCGCCTTCGGGGTCACGACGACGATGACCCTGCTGGACCTGCTCGACCGCAACCATCCCGCCCTTCAAGTCCTCGAGGAGCAGGCGCCCGGGACCTTCAACCACTCGATGCTTGTCGGCTCGCTCGCAGGGAGGGCGGCGAGGGCAATCGGCGCCGACCCGCTTCTTGCGCAGGCCGCTGCGTGGTACCACGACCTCGGCAAGACGAAGAACCCCCAATACTTCGTCGAGAACCAGCTCGGTTACAACCCCCACGATGAGCTCGATCCACAGGAGTCGGCATCGATCATCCGCCAGCATGTTTCCGACGGCCTTGAGCTCGCCCGCCAATACCGAATCCCCGACGATGTCGCGGCCGGGATTCTCATGCATCACGGCACGAGCCTCATGCGCTACTTCTACCACAAGGCGCTCAAGACTGACGAGGATGTCGACCCGGACCTCTTCCGCCATGCTGGGGAGAAGCCGCGACGCCGCGAGATGGCCATTGTCATGATCTCGGACGCAACCGAGGCCGCGGCTCGCGCTTATGCCCAAGCCGAACAGCCGACCGAGATCGGACTGGCGAAACTTGTCGACTCGATCGTCGCCGAGAAACTCGACGACGGCCAGTTCGACCGATCGTCCCTGACCTTCGGAGAACTGACGGTCATCAAGGCCGAGATCGTCAACGCCCTTGCCGGCTACTACCATGTTCGGGTCGAGTACCCGGACTTCCCGACCGCGGATGCCGATCAAACCGCATGACGGCAACGGTGAAGGGCCCAAACGACGAGATCGATCTGGATGCACTCACTCGGTTCGCGCAGGCGATCCTCGACGGCGAGGGGCTCGACGATTCGGCAGCCGTCACCATCCGGCTCGTTTCGAACGACGAGATCGCGGAACTCAACGAAACCCACCTCGGAAGGTCGGGTCCGACCGATGTGCTCGCGTTCCCGATCGAGGACGCAGAGCCCGGGAACCCACCGAAGCGCCTTCCAGGCGCCCCTCCACTCGATCTCGGCGATATATTCATAGCTACCCATGTGGTCCATCAGCATGCAGACGAATACGGTGTCGATTTCTCCACCGAGCTGCACCTGATGGTGTGCCACGGCCTCCTGCATCTCCTCGGCTGGGATCACGAAACCACCGAGGACGCAGAACGGATGGAACAGCGCGAGGCGGACCACCTCGGGCGTGTCGGCATGGTGAGACGGCCATGACCGATGTCGGGATCGTCGTCGGCGTTGCTGGTGCGCTCGTCATCGCGGGAACCGCGGCGATCCTTCGCGCTGGCGGCGCAAGCCTTGTGCGAACCGCTCGCGCCGATGCCCTCAAGGCCGTCGCGGCTGGTGTCAACGGTGCCGAGCGGGTCGCTGTCCTCCTCGAGAACAGGGCAAGAGTTCAACCTGCGCTTGGAACCACTATCACCTTCCTCGCGGTGGTTGCGGTGATTCCCTTGACATGGGCAATCACCGATACGCTGAGGGGGGCAGAGCTTGGGCTGGCGTTGCTGGTGATGGCCGCCACGCTGTTGATGGCCATCGACATCGTTCCGAGAAGGCTCGGTCAGGTCCGTCCCGGAACACTCGCGTACCGGCTTTCACGGCCGCTTTCGATCGCCATTCGCTTCGGTGAGTTCGCAGGCGACCTCATCTCCGAGGTCGACGACGAGGATGTTGTCGAGGACCAGCAAGCAGCAGACGCTCAGGAAAAAGTCCTCATACGGTCGATTCTCGAGTTCACCGAAACGATTGTGCGCGAAGTCATGGTGCCGCGAACGGACATGGTCACGATCCCGGGTTCTGCGTCGACGGACGATGCCGTCGACCTCGTCCTCTCGTCGGGACGCTCGAGGATCCCCGTGACGGGTGAAGGCGTGGACCAGGTGCTCGGGGTGCTGTACTCGCGCGACCTGCTGGAGTTGTTCGATCGCGAAGCCGAACCCCGGCGGACCGATCAGGTCTGTCACGACGCGTTCTTTGTTCCCGAAACGATGCGGATCTCCGAGCTGCTGCGTGCAATGCAGTCCATGCAACAGCACATGGCGATCGTCGTCGACGAGTTCGGCAGCACGGCAGGCATCGTGACCATCGAGGATCTCGTTGAGGAGATCGTCGGGGAGATCGCCGACGAGTACGACAAGGAGGAGCCGATGATCATCGAAGACGGTGGGTCGTTCATCGTTGACGCACGGCTCGGGGTGGGTGAACTGGCGGCTCTCGTTGGCACCGAGCTGCCATCAGACGAGTGGGACACCGTCGGCGGCCTCGTGCTCGAACTCGCAGGCAGGGTCCCCGAGGAAGGTGAGTCCTTCGACCACGACGGGCTGACCTTCACGCCGATGTCGGTCCGGGGAAGGCGCGTCGAGAAGGTGCGGGTCGGTCGGGCGTGACCGACACCGAAACACGATCCGGGTTCGTCGCGGTTGTCGGCCGTCCCAATGTGGGCAAGTCGACCCTCGTCAACGCCCTCGTCGGTGACAAGGTCGCGATCACCTCGCCGCGACCACAGACAACACGCAACACCATCAGGGGCGTCCTCACCGACGAGGCGGAAGGATTCCAGATCGTCCTGGTCGACACGCCCGGCCTCCACAAGCCCAAGACCGCCCTTGGGAGACGGCTCAACGCGCTCGTGGAAGCGTCCCTCGCCGACGCCGATGCCATCATGTTCGTCATCGACGCCACCCAGCCGGTCGGTCCGGGGGACCGCTTGATCGCCGAGCGGCTCATTGCCGCAGGTACACCGGCGATCGTCGTCGTGAACAAGGTGGACCGTGCGGATCGGGAACAGATCGCTCAGCGGCTCACCGAAGCCGCCGAGTGGGGATTCGGGGCCTATGTCCCGGTGTCGGCGTTGAAGCAGGACGGCACCGCCATCATCGTCGACGAGCTTGCAGAACGCCTCGGACCCGGCCCATTCTTTTTCCCTACCGACGCGGTGACCGACCAACCGGATCGATTCACGGCTGGCGAACTCATCCGTGAGAAGTACCTGTCGAGACTCCACGACGAGCTGCCGCATGCGCTCGCAGTGGTGGTGGACGACATGGAGCAGCGTCCCGACGGTCTGCTCGAGATCGTCGCGACCGCCTATGTGGAACGGGAGTCGCAGAAGGGCATGGTGATCGGGAAGGGCGGGACGATGGTGCGTGATGTCGGCACGGCAGCGCGCTCCGACCTCGAACGCTTGTTCGGGACCCGGGTGTTCCTCGATCTGCGTGTCAAGGTTGCCCGTGACTGGCAGGAAACCGATGCGATGCTCGATCGGCTCGGGTTCTGAGGGACCGACCCCGATCCGACCCCTTTCAGCTACCAGCGATCGAGTCGAATCTGGCAGCCAGATCGGTGTCGCGGGCGGTGAGTGCGGATTCGGAGTGCGTCGTGAGGGTCATCGTGACCTTGTTCCACCGGATGTCGATGTCGGGGTGGTGGTCGGCCTGCTCGGCAGCGAAGGCGCATTCGGTCACGAACGCGACCGCGGACGGGAAGCCATCGAACTCGTAGGTTCTCTCGATCTCCTCACCCTCGAGATCCCACTCGGGGTGCTCAGCAGCGAACCTGTTTCGCTCCGACTCCGACAACCGCATGCCAGCAGTCTACCGTTCGCCCTTGGAGTCGCCGATACCGGGAACGGTGAACGGCGAACGGTAGACTTCTCCGATGGCGCTCCGATCCGACCAAGGCATCGTCCTCAGGGGCTACCCGTTCGGCGAGTCCCATCGGGTGGTGGTGCTGTTGAGTCCCAACCACGGGAAGCTGCGCACCGTGGCCAAAGGCGTTCGCAAGACCAAGAGCAGGTTCGGCGGTCGTCTCGAGCCGATGACTCATGTCGACATCGTGCTGTATGAGGGTAAGAACCTCGACACGATCACGCAGGTCTCGGTCATCAACGGGTTCCCACAGATACGCAACGACCTCGACCGCGTGCTCGCCGCAGGGACCATGATCGAGGTCGTCGACGCCGTCGTCGCAGAGGATGACCCGTCTCTGCGCATGTTTCTCCTGCTCCAACGGGGCCTCACCGTGTTGGATCATGGGCCACCGCACCCCGACCTTGTCACGGCGTTCCTGCTCAAGGCGGCCGACATCGTGGGCGTCGCCCCTGCATTCGATTCGTGCTCGGGCTGCGGCCGGACCGGTGGTCTGCGCCGGTTCAGCTTCGAGGCCGGAGGATCGGTCTGCGAAACCTGCCGCGCACCGGGATCGTTCGCGCTGCGCGCTGGTGTCGTCGAGTACCTCGCAGGGGTCGCCCACGCCGACCTCGCATCGCTCCCGGAGGCGGATGGGTCTCTCTCGGGGGAGGCGCTCGGGATCACCAAACGGTTCATGGAGTACCACCTCGAGCGGCAGCTCAAGACGCTCACCGGTCCGCGTGGCTGAGCCGTCCCGCCACGGCGTCGCCGTCCCTGCCCATGTCGCGATCATCATGGACGGGAACGGACGATGGGCGAATGCCCGTGGCTTGCACCGAACGCAAGGCCACGCCGCCGGTGAGCCCGCCTTGTTCGATGTCGTCCACGGTGCGCTCGACCTCGGCATCGAATGGTTGACGGTGTACACCTTCTCGACCGAGAACTGGTCGAGGGATCCCGACGAGGTCGAGTTCTTGATGCAATTCAATGTCGACCTCCTGGAACGGCGCCGCGACGAGCTGCACGAACTCGGAGTGCGGGTGCTGTTCTCCGGCGACCGAAACGACCCACGGATCCCCCCGGTCCTGCTCGAGCGGATGGCCACGGCTGAGCAACTCACCGCCTCCAACACGGCGATGTCGATGGTGTTCGCCTTCAACTACGGCGGCCGCACGGAGATTGTCGATGCCGTACGCGAGATCGCGAGGTCGGTGGCGGCGGGCGCACTCGATCCGGACACCATCGACGACGACACCGTCGAAGCAGCCCTCTACCTCCCTGACATGCCGGATCCCGATCTCGTGATCCGCACAAGCGGCGAGCAGCGGACCTCGAATTTCCTGCTGTGGGAAGCTGCATACGCTGAGTATGTGTTCACGCCGGTGCTGTGGCCAGACTTCGACCGGCATGAGCTCGCACGGTGCATCGCCGAGTTCAGGGCCCGTGAACGCCGATTCGGCGGCGCCGAGGATGCATCCTTGCAAGGTCCGGGCCGGTAGCATCCGACGACCCCGGCAGTCGGAAGGGGTAGGCATGCCAACGGATTTCGATACGATCGTGAACCTCGCCAAGAAGCGCGGTTTCGTGTTCCAGTCCTCGGAGATCTACGGGGGCCTGAGGAGCGCATACGACTACGGGCCGCTCGGCGTCGAGATGCTCCGCAATGTCAAGAACGAGTGGTGGCGGTCGATGGTGCAGCTCCGGGACGATGTCGTCGGGCTCGACAGTGCCATCCTTCAGTCGCCTGAGGTGTGGATCGCCTCGGGTCATGCCGATTCGTTTTCGGATCCCCTCGTCGAATGTAAGGAATGCAACGCCCGCCATCGGCTCGACAAGCTCGACGATCCGAACCAATGCCCGGCCTGTTCCAGCCGCGACAGCTTCACCGAGCCCAAGGCATTCAACCTCATGTTCGAGACCCACATGGGCCCGGTCGAGTCGCGTGACAACCGGATCTGGCTTCGCCCGGAGACGGCGCAAGGCATCTTCATCAACTTCCAGAATGTGCGGAGGACCGCGCGGATGAAGCTTCCCTTCGGCATCGCCCAGATCGGTAAGTCCTTCCGCAACGAGATCACCCCTGGCCAGTTCGTGTTCCGCACAAGGGAATTCGAACAGATGGAGATGGAGTATTTCTGCCACCCGAACGAAGCAGCCGCCACCTTCCAGGATTGGATCGAGACGCGGTACCAGTGGTACCTCGATCTCGGCATGACCCAAGAGAACCTTCGGCTTCGCGAGCACGATGCGGACGAGCTCGCCCACTACGCGGCCGGAACCTTCGATGTTGAGTATCGGTTTCCGTGGGGCTGGGACGAACTTGAGGGGATCGCCAACCGAACCGATTTCGACCTCAAGGCCCACATCGAACGATCCGGCGAGGATCTGACCTATTTCGATCCTGACACGGAGGAGCGGTTCGTCCCGTTCGTGATCGAACCGGCTGGCGGCGCGACCCGTACGACCTTCGCGTTCCTCATCGACGCGTACACAACCGAAGCGGTCAACGGAGAGCAACGAGTGGTGCTCAAGCTCGACCCGAGGCTGTCGCCGGTGAAGGTTGCGGTGCTGCCCCTGTCGAAGAAGCCCGACCTTGTCGATACGACCGAGCGGGTTGCTGCGCCGCTTCGGGCGCGGTGGCAGATCGAGGTGGACATCACTCAGAGCATCGGACGGCGATACCGCCGACAAGACGAGATCGGGACGCCGTACTGTGTCACCGTCGACTTCGATTCCCTCGATGACGGCCAGGTGACGGTCAGGGATCGCGACACGATGGCGCAGGACCGTATCCCGATCGACAACCTCGAGGCATACCTCGCCGACCGGCTCGTCGTCTGACCCGACCCGTGGCGGACTTGCGGCATCGTCGCTGAACCGGGCTCGCGGCAATCCGGTATCTTCGTCCCATGGCGTATTCACGCGACGACATCGACCTCGTGAGAGACAAGACCGACCTGGTCGAGCTTGCCGCAGAGGTCACCAAGGTGAAGCGGTCGGGACGCTCGACGATGGCGGTGTGCCCCTTCCACTCGGAGAAGACGCCGTCCATGTCGATCGACGGGGCACGAGGCCTCTATCACTGTTTCGGATGCGGCAAGTCGGGCGATGTGTACCGATGGGTGCAAGAGACCCAAGGAGTCGACTTCACCGGCGCTGTCGAGTTCCTCGCACGACGGGCAGGCGTGACGCTCACCGTCGATCCGCAGGCCGCACGACGGCGGAGCCGCCGCGAACGCCTCGTTGAGGCGATGACCCATGCGGTGACATGGTACGCCGAGCGCCTCAAGTCGGCCTCGGACGCTGGCGGCGCAAGGAGCTATCTGAGGGGCCGAGGCTATGACGCACCGGTCGTGGAAGAGTTCGCGCTCGGTTACGCGCCGGACGAGTGGAGCGCCCTTGTCGAGCATCTGCGCGACCGAGGCGTCAGGGACGATGTGATGACGACCGCCGGTCTCGCGACGAGGTCGAGCCGCGGGGGCCTCATCGATCGTTTCCGGGGACGCATCATGTTCCCGATCCACGACTTGCGCGGCGACCCTGTGGGTTTCGGGGCGAGGATCCTCGACGGGGACGGTCCGAAGTATCTCAACAGCGCCGAGTCGCCCATCTACCACAAGTCCCGACTCCTTTACGGTCTGCATCGGGCGAAGTCCGACATCGTCCGACGCGGCGAATCGGTTGTTGTTGAGGGTTACACGGATGTGATCGCGATGCACATGGCGGGCCTTCCGATCGCCGTTGCGACATGCGGCACCGCCCTCGTCGAGGGTCACCTTGACCTGCTTCGGCGGTTCTCGGAGCGTGTGGTGCTTGCTTTCGACGCCGACGAGGCGGGCGTCGGTGCGGCACTGCGCGGGTTCGAACGGTCGGTCCCCGGTGACCTCGACCTTCGGGTGGCGATGCTTCCGGAGGGGAAGGACCCCGCAGATGTTGTCGCAAGCGGCCGGATCGGCGAGCTCGACGAAGCCATCACGACCTCGACACCGCTGTTGCTGTTCCGGATCGACACGGAGCTCAACAAGCACGAGCTGAACGAGCCGGAGGCCCGGTCGCGTGCCGTGCGTGCCGTGGCAGCTGTCATCGCGCTGCATCCGGATCCTGTCGCACGCCACGAGTATGCGGTCCATGTCAGCCGCCGTACCGGTGTCGATGTCAAGTTCATCGAACAGGCGTTGCGTGATGTCCGAGGGTCACGACCGGGAGCCCCGCAGGAGGCTCCCGCGTCGGCAGCATCCGAGGAACACCCCACGGCCACCTACCCGACCGAGTTGGAGCTCCTGCGTTCACTTCTTGCCAACGATGAACGCCTTGCCGGTGTCGAGGTCACGGCCGACCTGTTCGCGAACCGTTCCACGGTCGCGGCGTATGCGGTGGTTGCGCCGCTGGTCGCCGAGCTCGCCCCGGGGCAGGCACCCGATCTCGGGAGCGCGATCGGGAGCGACGAGTCCGCGGTCGGTGAGTTGCTTCGCAAGCTCGCCTTCGACGAAACGCCGTTGGCGGATCCCGCCGAACTGGTCGCGTGGCTGACGGTGAACCGCATCGAGGGGGAGATCGCACAGATCGAGGCATCGCTCCAGACGGCGAACGAACACGCCGATGAACAGAAGTCTTCGGAACTGTGGGCTCGCTTGATAGCGTTACAACAACGCCGCAGGGATCTCAGGAGCGCGGATTGACCGACAGGGACATCATCGACACATTGACCGTGCGTGGCAGACAGCGCGGGTTTCTGCTCGTGGGGGAGGTCCAGCAGGAGCTCGAGGACGCCAAGGCTCCGGCTGAGGCGTTCGACGCCACGGTGCTGACACTGCGGGAGCGCAACATCGATGTGCGTGACTCGTCAGAGGACGCCTTGTCGGACACAGCGATGTCGGGAGACGAACTCGTGCATGTCTCCGATCCGGTCCGCATGTATCTCCAGGAGATCGGCCGGTTTCCGCTCCTCGACGCCCAGCAGGAGGTCGAGCTCGCCATGCAGATCGAAGCAGGCGAGCGGGCCGAGCAGCAGTTCGCATCCGGGGTTCCGCTCGACCCCGGAGCCAGAATCCTGCTGCAACGCCAGATCCGCAACGGGGAGCGGTCGAAGGCACGGCTGACCGAATCGAATCTGCGCCTCGTCGTGTCGATCGCAAAGAAGTATGTGGGTCGGGGCCTGAGTCTCCTCGACCTGATCCAGGAGGGGAACCTCGGGCTGATCCGTGCCGTCGAGAAGTTCGACTACCGGAAGGGTTTCAAGTTCTCGACCTATGCGACCTGGTGGATCCGTCAGGCGGTCACGCGGGCGCTCGCCGACCAGGCCCGCACGATCCGTGTGCCGGTGCACATGGTCGAGACCATCAACAAGCTCGCGACCGTCTCGCGACTCCTCAGCCAAGAACTCGGACGCGAGCCGACGATCGAGGAGATTGCGGTCGAGCTCGACATCGAATCGGGGAAGGTGACCGAACTCCGCCGTATCGCGCAGGATCCTGTCTCGCTTGAGACTCCCATCGGCGAGGACGATGACGGCACGATCGCCGACATCGTGCCGGATCTTGATGCGGATGTCCCGGTCGAGGCCGCGGCGTTCAAGCTCCTCCAGGGGTACCTCGGTCTGGCACTCGAGTCGCTCAACGAGCGTGAGCGGCAGGTCTTGGTCATGCGGTTCGGTCTCGATGATGGAAGCGTCAGGACCCTCGAGCAGGTCGGAAACCACTTTGATGTGACGAGGGAGCGAATCCGCCAGATCGAGACGAAGGCACTTGCGAAGCTGCGACAGCCCGCAAAGGGAAGGGAACTGAGCGACTACCTTGAGGATTCGCTCTGATCCTGCGGGGCCGCCGAGGCTTTGGCTCTGATCGTCTCAGCTGCGTTGACGAGCCCGTTCCCGGCGACTCCTCTCGGCGTACGCGTGCGACGCTCCGCGGCTCGCGTCGCCTTTCCAACCGATTCGCTGGAACGAACACGATCGAAGGCCGCCATGATCTGTTCGTAGCGTCGACGGCCTGCCTTGGCGCCAAGGACATACCCAACGGCGAACCCGACGATGACTCCCGTCCTGAACCTCATGCTGGATTGTCCCACACGGGTCGTGCCTGCGTGTCGCTGCGACCAGATTGGAGGGGCCGTTTGGTATCCTCAGCGCCGTTCACCGACCGGTGGATCGTTCCGGGGTAGCTCAGTTGGCAGAGCAGCGGACTGTTAATCCGTTTGTCGTGGGTTCAAGTCCCACCCCCGGAGCCGCGGATCTCGACCGCAAGGGTTTTCGCCAAGTCCCACCCCCGGAACCGCAACGAGACCCCTGTTGACCAGGCAGTAATCGGCCGACGCAGCCGACGCAAGCCGGAGGGGTCTGGGCCCGCCGAATGCAGATCTTGCCCGCTCACCATAACGGTGAACAGCCCTGCGGCATTGGGCACACCTGTCCGTCGAGGGGCTTGCCGGTTGCCGGGATATCTGACGGAGCCATGGGCTGTTGGGGCGCACCCGATCACCCAGTATGTGCGTTATCACCCCGGAGCACGAACCACGCATTTCGGCACTCACAGGTCTCTCATACGGAGGCTCCGCACCGGCTCAAAGCCAGATCGATTCCGGGTGGCCAAACCCAGACGGTGTTCGATTGCGGTTGCAGCGATGAGGGCGTCGGGGAGACGGATGCCGCTCTCTCGTCGGATCCGCCCGGCGCGTTCGGCTACCGCGCGATCGACCGGGATCTCCCGGAACGGTGCAAGAAGTGTGCTGACCAGATTGGAGGCGGTGTTGCCAGCGTAGAGCTCAGCTCGGGTGATGACCGAGTAGTGGAGCCGGTGACGGCCGGGAGCAAGCTGGTGAGCGCCTCGGAGGTGGTCGATGAAGATGTCGGTGTCGACGAGGATGTCAGCCACGATCCCATTCGTTCCGGCTCGGCACGGCGGCGTCTGGTACCGCCCCGAATGTGGCAGCCAGCGCAAGCTTGGGATCGGGTGTCTTGTCTTCGAGGTATGAGTTGACGGCGCGCCGAATGATCTCCGTCATGGTCACGCCATCGGCCTCGGCGAGGGCGTCGATGCGTTGGCGCTGCTTTTCGGTGAGGTATACCTGGGTACGAGTTGCTGACATACAGCACATATACAGCACCATTCCGTCCAGATCAAGTGTTCCCGAGCGGGAGCGTCCGCATCACTGAACAGCGTGGACTGTTCATCCGTTTGTCATGGGTCAAGTCCCATCCCTGAAGCCGCCAAATGCCCTGAGCCGCGGTTTCCTGAAGCGGTTCCGGAAACTCCGACCCTCTCTCTGTGAGCGAGAATTCATCGGCCCGGGACTCGGATCCTCGCTCGGGCGCCGATCCGCCGAAAGACCACAGGCAATCAGCCGGATCCAGGGACCACCTTGGAGACCGTGCCGCTGATGGACACCACATAGACCTCGCCGGCGCCGTCGACACCGAATCCGGAGATGTTGCCGACATCGCCGAACGCTGCCGACCAGTCGCGGTGATCGGTGGCGGTAGAACCGAGGAGTCGGAAGGATCGGACCCACCCGTCGAAGAAGTCCGCATAGAAGAAGGTACCGCTCAGGTTCGGGATCGCCGAACCGCGGTACACCGGCCCCGCGACCACCGACACCGGGCCGGAACTGTGGTTCGGATACCACACCACCGGTGCGGTGAGCCCGGCCTTTGAACAGCCCGATGGTGGATTGAAGCATTCGGGCCCTTCGACGATGTTCCAGCCGTAGTTGATCCCCGCCACACTGGCCTTGCCGACGGAGATCTCCTCCCACGAGTTGTATCCGACATCCCCGATGTACAGATCGCCGGTCGCCGGATCGATCGATGATCGGTATGGGTTCCGAAGTCCGTTCGCCCACACTTCCCGAGCACCGTTGGTGCCGTTGTAGGGGTTCCCTGCGGGGATCGCATACGGGACGCCGCCGTCGACATCGATGCGGACCACCGAACCGAGCAGGGTGTGCGGGTTCTGGGCGTTGCCGTCCGGGTCGCCTTGCTTGCCGCCGTCGCCGAATGGGATGTACAGGTTGCCGTCGGTACCGAACGCGATCGATCCGGCGTCGTGGTTGCACCGCGGTTGGTCGACGGTCAGGATCGTCCTGACGGGGCTCGTGTCGGCGGCATCGGAGGCCGGGTTTGCGTGGTACTCGACGATCCGGCTCTGGAGCGAGCTTCCGAGGGGGGCCGTGTAGTGGACGAAGAAGCGTCCGTTCGTGTCAAAGGAAGGATGGAAAGCGAGGCCGAGGAGGCCACCCTCGCCACACATCGAGACGCCGGCGACGGTGAGGAACGGCATTGCCTTCACCGTCCCGTTCTCGACGACCTTGATCACACCGGAGC
This sequence comes from Acidimicrobiia bacterium, assembly GCA_041393965.1. Taxonomy (NCBI): domain Bacteria; kingdom Bacillati; phylum Actinomycetota; class Acidimicrobiia; species Acidimicrobiia bacterium. The sequence goes on from JAWKJB010000003.1 coordinate 413,526, forward strand.
GTTCGGCAACGAACAGCCGGTCGTCACCTGCAGGGGCCGTGGCGAGCATCGGAGCGGTGAACCCGGATGCGTAGGGCTCGAGTGCGAGGTCGGGGATCGCGGGGATGTCTCCCCAGGTGCCCGCCACCGGAAGCATGGATCCCGAGCCGTACGGAAACGACTCGTCTGCGTTGCCTTGGGAGTTCGTGTACTTGAGATAGACCGTCGAGTTCGACGGCCGGAACACGCCGGGTGTGTCGATGCCGGCCCCGGTCCAGCCCCCGGCGACGAACCGATCGCCAGGGTTTCCGAAGTAGAACTCATAGTCGGCGACCCCCTGAGTGTGCGAGTTGCGGAAATACAGATAACCAGTCGACTGCCGGTAGAGGCCAACGGTGTCAATCCCGTCGCCGTTGAAATCTCCGGTGAACGGAACATCGCCGGGGATTCCGAAGTAGTAGGCGACCTCTGCGGCGCCGAGCCCTTCATCGCCATCCCCGATGCTGTTGATGATGTACACGCGGCCCTCCGACGGCCGGTACACCGATACCGTGTCACAGCCATCGCCGTCGAAGTCCCCTGCGATGGGAATGTCCCCCGGGTTACCGAAGAAGAACGAGATAATGGCGATGCCTTGGGTGTTGGCGTTCCGTAGGTACCCATACCCATCGGACTGTCGATACAGGCCGGGCGTGTCGATGCCGTCGCAGTCCCAGTCGCCCGCAAACGGCGTGTCGGCAGGATTCCCGTAGTAGAACGAGTGGGTGTGCCCCGCGTCGTTGCGGAGGTTCCAAATCCCGGTCGCCGGGTCAACGAGCCCCACGGTGTCGTCGGCGACCGCCACGGCTGCGGTCCCCGTCACGATCGTCATCAACATCGCTGTGGCGGTTGCGAGCCTTCGCATGTTCTCTCCCAGACCTGCCGACGCTGTGTCCCATCCGACACTAACCGTCAACACCCACGCATTGTGCTGTTAAGCTCACTGTGGGTGTTCGCCCCGTACGGGCGGACGGAAGGGAGCGACATGAGGAAGCTAGCAATCGTCAGCGCCTTGGTGCTTGCGTTGATGGCCATCGCCGGGCCGGCGGCGGCGAAGGCCGACAAGACTTGGGTGTGCCACCACACCCATTCGGAGACCAACCCCATCATTTTGGTTCATGTGAGCAACGGATGGGACAAGGGACACGGGAATCAGAAGGTCTCGAAGCATCAGACCGATGATCAGGAGGTCGACGGCTACGACGGCAAGGCGGGACCTGCGGCCAAGCGCGGCTTCTCCGAGGACTGCCAGGTGCAACAGCCAACCTGAGCAACGAACCGAGTGAACTGATGTGGGGCGGCCGTTTCCGGCCGCTCCGCATCGCGTCGGTGCCCTGAGTCCATTCGGGGTGCTCCGGCCGACCGGTAGACTCGGTGGGAGATGACAGACACGGGTCGGGACACGCAATGGGTCGCGAGCTTCAAGGACGCTGACGAGACCAAGAGGGACCTCCTTGGGGGAAAGGGCGCAGGGCTCGCCGCCATGACCCAGATCGGCCTCCCGGTCCCGCCTGGGTTCACGATCACCACTGCCGCATGCCGCGAGTACTACGCGACGGACGGTGCCATCTCCGATGAGGTCTGGTCCCAGATCGCCGACGCCGTCACGCAACTCGAAGCCGAGACGGGGAAGCGGTTCGGCGACCCTGCCAACCCGCTGCTCTTGTCGGTCCGATCCGGCTCGGCGGTGTCGATGCCTGGCATGATGGACACGATCCTCGACCTCGGCATGAACGACGAGACCGCCACTGGCCTCGGCCGTTTGGCCGGCGACGAACGGTTCGCATGGGATGCGTACCGACGCTTTCTCCAGATGTACGCCGATGTGGTGCTCGGCATGGACTCGTCGGTCCTCCACGACATCAGCGCCGAACCACGCGAGGCGGTCGAACAGCTCAAGACGATCGTTGCCAGCGCGACAGAGCCGATTCCCACGGATCCGACGACCCAGCTCAGAGAGTCCGTTTCAGCCGTCTTCCGATCGTGGATGAACCGTCGGGCCGTCAACTACCGCGCGGCGAACGGGATCCGCGACGATCTGTACACCGCGGCCAATGTGCAGGTGATGGTGTTCGGCAACATCGGTGACCGTTCAGGGACGGGGGTTGTCTTCACGAGGGATCCCACGAGCGGAGAACCGAGCCTGTGGGGGGAGTACCTCCCGAATGCCCAGGGTGAGGACATCGTTGCGGGACTTCGGACACCGCTTCCGGTTGCTGCCCTCGCGCAGGATATGCCGGATGCCTACCGCGATCTCGAGGACTGTGCACGGCGCATCGAGCGCTACGAACGAGACATGCAAGACATCGAGTTCACGGTGGAGAACGGAAAGCTGTGGATGTTGCAAACGCGCCGAGGGAAACGAGCGGGACGGAGCGCGGTCAGGTGCGCGGTCGACATGGCAACCGAGGGGCTCATCACCCGATCAGAGGCCGTCGCACGAGTACGCCCGAGTGAGCTCGACGAGCTGCTCCATCCCGTGGTTGCGGCGTCAGATGACGATGTCGTGCTGACCACAGGGCTAGCGGCGTCACCCGGCGGAGCTTCGGGGATCATCGCGTTGACTGCCGATGACGCCGAACGACTCGCCACCGAGGGCCACGATGTGGTGCTGGTCCGCGACGAGACGAGTCCCGACGACTTCCACGGCATGGTCGCATCGAAAGCCGTCGTCACTGCACGGGGCGGCATGACCTCCCACGCTGCGGTTGTGGCCCGCGGGATGGGAATGTGCTGTGTCGTCGGATGCAAAGACCTCACCATCGACGATGACGAGCAGACGGTCTCGACCGACCGTCTGACGGTCAAGGCGGGGAAGGTCGTGACGGTCGACGGATCCACCGGAGTCGTCTACCTCGGCGCCGTCCCCACGGTCGATGCGGTCCAGGACGACTACTTCGCGACCCTGCTCGCGTGGGCCGCCGAAGAAGGTACGCTCGGTGTCAGGGCGAATGCCGACACCGCCACAGACGCTGCTCGGGCCCGCGACTTCGGAGCCGAAGGGATCGGGCTGTGCCGTACCGAACACATGTTCTTCGCTCCGGACCGTATCGAGGCGGTCAGGGCGATGATCATGGCCGCCGACATCGACGCCCGGATCGCAGCCCTCGAGGTCCTCGAGCCATACCAGCGAGAAGACTTCGTCGGCATCTTCACGGCCATGGACGGGCTCACCGTCACGATCCGGCTTCTCGACCCTCCGCTACACGAGTTCCTCCCCAACCGCGACGAGACCGTCGAGGAACTGCTCCGGCTCGAGTTCGCTCCGAGCAACGGCGAGGATCGGACGGGGAGGGTCGAAGAGCTGCGAGGACTCCTCGACCGGACCGACCGTCTCGTTGAGGCGAATCCCATGCTCGGCCATCGCGGGGCTCGCCTCGGCGTCACCTATCCCGAGATCACCGCGATGCAGACGCGGGCCATCCTCACCGCTGCGATCATCGCACGGAGGAACGGCGTCGAGGTGCACCCCGAGATCATGGTGCCGCTCGTTGCATATGTGACCGAGTACCGGGACCAGAAGCAGATGATCGACTCCACCGCCGAAGGGGTCTTCGACCAGCTCGGGGAATCGGTACCGTTCGCGGTGGGTTCGATGATCGAACTTCCGAGGGCAGCCCTCATCGCGGACGAGATCGCGGCAGAAGCAGACTTCATCAGCTTCGGCACCAACGACCTCACCCAGACAACGCTCGGCCTCAGCCGGGACGACTCGTCCCGGTTCCTGCCCGGCTACCTGACACGGGGCCTGATTCCAGCCGATCCCTTCGTCGAGCTCGACATCGACGGGGTCGGCGCCCTTGTAAGTATCGCGACCGAACGGGCCCGCGCGGCGAACCCGACGATCAAGATCGGTGTGTGTGGTGAACACGGAGGGGACCCTGCATCGGTTGCGTTCTTCGCACAGATCGGTCTCGACTATGTGTCGTGCTCTCCGTTCCGGGTGCCACTCGCAAGGCTTGCAACCGCTCAGGTGGACGACTGAACCGCTTGTCCTGTCCGCCCGCGGGAAAGGAGCCATCCACCGGCTATCGCGACCAGCGCCCCGGCGATCTGGATCCACTCGACGGTCTCGTCGAGGACCACGACCCCGAGCACGAGGGCGACAATCGGGATCAAATACGAGATGATCGAGGCGCGAACAGTTCCGAGCCTCCCAAATGCCGCGACCATCAGCGAACGGGCGAATCCGGTCCCGACGACACCGAGGATCACGAGCGCCGCGATCGGCTTGACGGCAAGTGAGGAATCCCCGGCACCCACGATGCCGAACGGTGCGAGGGCGACGGCTGCGATGCTGAGGGTCCACAGGACGACCGCGTTGGCTCCGTAGCGCTGCTGCAACGGGGCGTAGAACACGGCCGCGACCGCATAGCCGATGGTCGCGGAGATAACCATGCCCACGCCCACGGCGCTTGCGGTGGACTCGCCAAGGGCGGGAAGGCCCAACAGAGCGATGCCGGTGAACCCGAGGGTGAGCCCTGCGACGCGGCCACCCGATGGCCTGGTTCGGGTCAGGAGCGCCGCGAGGACGGCCGCAAACACCGGGATGCCGCTCACGAGCATGCCGGTCAGCGACGACGAGATCCGCTCCTCGGCCATGGCGAACAGCAGCGACGGACCGGCCTGCCCGACGAGTGCCGCAACGACCACACGGCTCCAATCACTTGGGGCCGGCAGGATCCGGGCCGAACGGAACAACGCAATCGCGCCAGCGCCGAGGACGACCCGTGTGAACGCGATCACCCCGGGCGACAGCGAACGCAACGCGATGGAGATCCAGAGGAAAGCCGATCCGAAGATCAACGAGGTGAGTGCGATGTGTCCCCAGTCGAAGGGCCGAAACCCACCCGGCTGGGTGCCCTCGACCGATTCGCGCGCTGACCGTGCCTGCTCCATCACATCAGGATGGCGAGTCGCGGTTCCTACCGTGTGAGCATGCGGCGCCATCGATGGAGGGATCCTGCGGTGCGGTAGGGTGCGCCCACTTCGAACAGGAAACTCGAACAGGAAACCATGTCAGAGCTGTCCCTCTCGTTCCACCATCTCGTCGTGCCACTCCGTGCCGCGTTCACGAACGCAGCCACGACGATCACGGAACGACACATCGGCCTCGTCGAGCTGAGCGACGGCTCGAACACAGGATGGGGGGAGGCATCGCCGTATCCGAGCCTCGACCCACCCATCGCGTCGCTGATCGCCGCCGCCGAATCCGGACGGGCGAGCCCGCTCCTTCACACGGCCGTGTCGCTCGCGAGAGCCGATCTCAGTGCACGGCAGGCAGCACAACCGCTCGGACGCCAGTTCGGGATCGAGCGCACGACGGTTCCGATCTGCCTGGCCGTTGGACACGGGGACATGGCAGTCGAGGATGTGAAGACAGCGTCAAGTCGAGGCGTGACCCGGTTCAAGATCAAGGTCGCACCGGGACAGGTCGACCATGTCCGCGCCATCCGGGAGGCATTCCCAGACCATGTGATCGGCGTCGATGCCAACGGGTCGTTCGACGGAACCACGATCGAGCAACTCCTCGTCCTGCGCGAGGCAGACCTCGCCTTCATTGAACAGCCATGTGACCTAACCGATCGGGCGCTTGTCGACCGGGTACACGCAAACATCGACGCTCCGGTGTTCGCTGACGAGTCGGTGAGGACCATCGCCGATGCGGCTGCCATCGCCGCCACGGACCACATCGACGGCCTTGTCCTCAAGCCCGCTCGTCTCGGCATCGTCGGGGCGGTCGACGCTGCCCGTGCGGCGTCACATGCCGGGAAGCGATGGCGGGCGTCGGGCCTGCTCGAATCCGGCATCGGACGCGCATACAGCAACCTGCTCGCGGCCCACCGGGATGCGTTCGTGTCCGATGTGGCACCAGCCGACTGGTTCCTCCAGCGCGATGTCGCCGCGGTGGGGGTGGTCGACGCATCGGTCGAGATTCCCGCCGGTCCCGGCATCGGCCTCGTTCCGGACGAGTCGGTGCTCGACCGCTTTCGGATCGGCGCCTACGACCTCAGGAACCTTCTCAATTGACCGGTAGTCCAAGGCCTCTGCTGATGACGAGCCGCTGAACCTCGGAGGTCCCTTCCCCGATCTCAAGGATCTTGGCGTCGCGGTACTGTCGTGAGACAAGCGTTTCGTCGATGAAGCCCGCACCACCGAAGACCTGGGTCGCGTCCCTGGTCGCGCTGATCGCGGCCTCGGTGGCATAGAGCTTGGCGACAGCCGCCTCCTGTTTGAACGGCAGCCCGCTGTCCTTGAGCCACGCCGCGCGATACACGAGGAGCCTCGCGGCATCGGTCATGACTTCCATGTCGGCGCATTTGAACGCGATCGCCTGATACGAACCGATCGGCTTGCCCATCGACTCGCGCTCGTTCGCGTACGCAACCGACTGTTCGAGACAGCATTGGAGCACCCCCACCGCCATCGCACCGAGCGCAATGCGTCCGTCGTCGAGGGTCGACAAGAACTGGTTGAAGCCCTTGCCGCGGTCCCCGAGCAGGTTCGTGGCCGGAACTCGACACTCGTCGAAGATGAGGCCATGGGTGTCAGAGGCACGCCACCCCATTTTCCGATACGGGGGTTCGACGATGAACCCCGGGGTGCCGGACGGAACGACGATCGCGGAGATCTCGTCGGGTCCGGTCCGTGCGGTGATCGTCACGAGGCTGGTCATGTCGGTCCCCGAGTTGGTGATGAAGGCCTTTGCGCCGTTGATCACCCATTGGTCCCCGTCGAGCTCCGCCCGTGTCGCGGTTGCGCCCGCATCGGAACCTGCGCCGGGCTCGGTCAGGCCGAACCCCGCAAGAGCTCTCCCCGCAACGAGGTCCGGCAGCCACCGCTCCTTGAGTTCAGGCGATCCGAACTCGTGGATCGGGTTGATGCCGAGACCGACCCCTGCCTCGAGCGTGATCGCCATCGATTGATCGACACGGGCGAGCTCCTCGATCGCGATGCATAGGCTCGTGAAGTCCCCGCCTGCACCGCCCCATTCCCTGTCTGCGGTGATGCCGAAGAGCCCGAGGTCACCCATCTCTCTGACAACATCGATCGGAAAATAGTGGTCGCGGTCCCACGCCTCAGCATGGGGAGCGATCCTCGTCTCGGCGAAGTCGGAAACCATCGCCCGAAGGGCATCATGTTCGGCGGTAAGACTGAAATCCATCGAAGCTCCCGTGGTCGCCGGCATGATACGACGGTCGGGTCCTTCGCTGCCGGGTGGACCACCTGTGTGATCAGCCCGCAGAGGGATCGACGCGCGGCAGTGCCGTCCTGAGAACCGCCGCAAGCCACGGTGTGAACATCGCACCACAAAACGGTGCCAGATCGGCGGCATCGCAATCGAACCATCGGAGTTCCGCGATCTCTGCCGGGTCCGGCTCCGGGTCGTCGGTGAGCACCCCCGCAAAGACATGGTCGAGTTCCCATTCGGCGAACGCAGACTGTGGATCATCTGCTCGGTAGGTGAACGATCCGCACGGCACAAGGTCGGGTGAGGCGACCTCGAGCTCCTCCCGTACCCGACGCGCCGCCGCTTCCGCTGGCGCTTCACCCGGCATCGGGTGGGTGCAGCAGGCGTTCGACCACAGGCCGCCGAAGTGGTACTTGGTCGGCGCGCGCCGTTGGAGCAACACCGCACCGGTGGTATCGAACAAACAAACCGACACGGCGCGGTGCAGGAGCCCTGGTCCGGAGTGTGCGATGATCTTGTGCTCAACCCCGACATCGCGGTCCTCGGGGTCCACGAGCACGACCAGATCGCGATCAGTCGGCGAGGTCACCTCTTCCCCGGTCGACATGAGCCGGAGCTCACCCGTGTTCGTCGAGCCACGGGATCAGGTCGGCGATGCTCTCAAGCACGGTGTGGGGCCGCTCCGCCTCGGACACGCCGTCGAGGTCGGTGGCCTTCGCCGTGCCGGTGAGGACCAACACCGTGTGCATCCCGGCGTTGCGACCCATCGCGATATCCGTTGCGATCTGGTCGCCGATAACAAGGCCCTGTTCGGGAGGCACGCCGAGGACCCGTGCCGCCATCTTCCCAGACCACGGGGAGGGCTTTCCGGTCACGATCGGTTCCTGGCCGGTGGCGTAGGCCACCGCTTTGACCATGGCCCCTGTCCCTGGAGCAAAGCCGCCCGCAACCGGGAGTCGCGGGTCGTAGTTCGTTGCGAAGAACTCGGCTCCTCCCCAGATCGCTTGGCACACCGCGTTGAGCCGTTGCGGATCGAAGTTCGAATCTCGTCCCATCACGACCGCATCGACCGGCTCCGTCGAGTCGAAACCGACGAAGTTGAGGTTCCGTTCCGTGAGGGCTTCGAGCAGGCCGGGGTCGCCGACCCCGAGGATCCGACTCGTTGCGTGCAGTTCCGCCATCACCTCCGCTGCGACGATGGCCGATGTCACGATCTCGGAGCGCTCGGCGGGAATCCCCATGTCTCCGAGTCGCTCGATCCATGTCCCAACCGTCATCGAGTTGTCGTTCGTGAAGAACGCGAACGGCACGCTCCGATTGCGGAGTTGGGCAAGGGTCTCGAGGGCGCCAGGAAGAACCTGGCGCCCCCGAGCGACGGTGCCGTCGATGTCGAAGATGATGCCTTCAATGCGTCCGTTCGAAGCGTTCGGTCGCGGGTTGTCGTCAGACGACTCGCTCATCCGAAGTACTCGTCCCAGTGCTCCTTGACATGGGCTGCCATGTCGTCGTCGAGGAAGATTCTCGCCGGGCGCTCGTCATCGCCCCACTCGTACGGCGTTGTGCAGTCGATGATGACACGAGAGGTCATGAATCGATCCGAACGCGGGAGCGACGGGTCAAGCGGCGTCGAGCGGCCCCGACGCAGGATCTGGGTCCCGAACTCGGGCTGATACTTGAAGCTGAGGGCGTACATCACCTGATCCATGTTCTCGACATCGATGTCGTCGTCGACGAGGATCACCGTCTTCAATCCGTAGTTTCCTGTCGTCGATGCGAACGCAGCGAGCCCGACTTGGGTCGAGTGGCCGTGATACATCGGTTTCATCGAGATGATGGCGAGCATCCGGCCTGCGGACGCTGGTGGACCGTACACGGCCGTGATACCGGGGATCTGCATCCGTCGCAGGTCGTTCCACAGCGAAGCGGTCCGGTTGACGCTCATCACCATGTGGGTGTCGGTGGTTGGCCGTCCGACCGTCGTCGACCACAGGATCGGATCGTTGCGGTGGGTGATGGCCTTGACGCGGATGAAGTACTGCTCCTCGTCGCCCTTTCCCGAGTAGTGACCGGTGTATTCACCGAACGGGCCCTCGCTGCGGACCTCGCCGGGGACGATCTCGCCTTCGACAACCCACTCGGCGCTTGCGGGCACCAGCAGGTCAGAGGTCTCGGCCTTGACCACCTCGACGGGCGATCCACGAAGGGCGCCAGCGACATCGTATTCGCTCTCTTCGAGACCGAAGAGGGTGCTCCCACACAGGAACAGGGTCGGGTCAGCGCCCGACACATAGGCAACCGGCATCGGGATACCGGCCTCCTGGTAGTCGCGGAAGTCGATCTCGCCGTCCTTGGCCTTGATCATGTAGATGCACAGTTCCTGGCTGTCGCCAACCATCGCCCGGTAGGTCCCAAGATTCAGGCGTCCCGTCTTGAGGTTCCGGGTGATGAGATAACCAGCGGTGCCGAAGTAGCGGCCACCGTCTCCCGGGTAGAACCACGGTGAGGGGATCTTGAGGATATCTGCGTCATCGCCGAGGAGGATGTTCTCCTTCGTCGGGCCCGTATCCAACTCCTTGGGCGGAACGAGGTTTCCGTGGATCCGATCAACCCACTCCTGGGAGAGGTTCATCAGGCTTGTGTCCTGTGGCATGTCGAGGGAGATGGCGAGACGCTCACGCGCCGTCAAGGCGCTCGTGAAGACGCGCTTGCCCGGGTAGTCCTTCACATTGTTGAAGAGAAGCGCGGAACCGCCCCCCTGTCGTTCCTCGTTCAGCTTCGCGACATGGCTCAGCTCGAGGTTCCAGTCGACCTCGCGGTCGATCGTATGGAGTTGTCCCTCGGCATCGAGTCGCTCGATGAATGATCGCAAGTCGTCAAATGGCATGTGTCGTCTCCTTTCGGCGCGCCGAATCGTCGCGCTCACTCGCTGGCTGGTTTCGTGCCCTCAGTCCTTTCTTGTTCCGTATCGTCCGCTCCGAGCTGCTCTGAGATGGCCTTCGATGCTGCGAGCGCTGCCTTGATGGCAAGCTCGCCTGGTTGATCGCCGCTGCGCGAGGTGAATCCCACGATCGTCAGCGCAGCGACGACGCCGTCGATCCCCATGAGTGGCACCGACACGGCCCGCACACCGAGGAGGTACTCCTCGGTGTCGTCGACCGCGTAGCCGCGTTCACGCACGAGGGCCAACTCGGCCTTGTACTCGTTCGGATCCGTGATCGAGGCAGGCGTGAATGCCTCCAGACCATGCGTCGCGATGAGCTCGTCGACTCGTGCCTCGGGAAGCCAAGCGAGGAACACCCGACCGAACGAACCAGCCGAAAACGGGATCCTCTGGCCAATCGCCGCCGACACATGGAGGCTTCCGACGGGATCCACCTTGTCGATGATCGTCAGCTGATCGTGGTGGAAGGTCCCGAGAAGCACCGACTTGCGCAGCTCCCTCACGATTGACTCCATGTACGGCGTCGCGATCCGACGCACATCGGTCTGCTCGTGGGCGAGGAACCCGAGCCGGATGAGCGCCGGTCCGAGGCGATACCGAAGCGTGTGCTCGTCCCTTGTCAGAAATCGGTGCTCTGCAAGGGTCTGGAGGATCCCGAACGCGGTGCTCTTGTTGAGTCCCAACAACCCGACCAGTTCGGTGAGGCTGTACTCGTCCTCATGCTCGAACGCCCGCATGATCTGGATCGCGCGCTCGACCGCCGAGACCGTTGCTACCACGGCCGCCGCCTTCGGCGATCGAGGATGATGGAGGCGGGGGAGCCGATCTGATTCGTTCGCGTCATAGAACCCTGTTCTAGTTACAGAACCGTACCGTATCGGCTCACCACCGTCAAATCGGACCGTTGATCGTCAATCGAGGATCTTGACGGTCCCTGCAGAGCCGTCGACGGCAAGGCGCTGTCCCGTTGTGATCCGTTGGGTCGCGAAGCCCGTTCCGACCACCGCAGGGACGCCGTACTCCCGGCAGACGATCGATGCATGGGACATCATCCCGCCGATGTCGGTCACGGCCGCTGCGATCTTGGAGAACACCGGACCCCAGCTCGGGTTGGTGATCGGGCAGACGAGGATCTCGCCGTCCTGCACCGCACCGAGATCGTCGGCGTTGAGAATCACCCGCGCCACACCTTCGACCGAGCCGGGGGACCCGGCGAAGCCCGTGAGGTCGAACTCGGCGTCGGCTCCACCCTCGAGGCCGAGCCAGTTCTGGATCGAGTCCGTCGTGATACCCCACAGCATGATCGTGAACGGCTCCGTGACGACCTCCGGCGGCTCGCCGAGCGCAGGGAGTGGCTTCCACTGGGCCAACTTCGCAAACAACTCCTTGCGCCGTGCGACTTCCTTCGGCCAGTAACCGGGCCCCCTCGCCGGTGTCCCGACCCCCCAGGACCCGAGGAGGTCGTACAAAGCCGCCTGGACCTCGAAGCGGTGCAGGTAGAACATGTCGTCGACTTCCTCGAAGAAGCCAGCATCGACGAAGATCTCACCGAACTCACGCATCTTGTTCCAGAACACCGCGTGATGCCAGTGCTCGACATAGAAGTTGTGGTCCTCGATGAACGGGAACACGGTCCGTGCAAGCCCGAGCTGCTCGTTGAAGTTCTTGAGATCGTCACCGTCGAGCAGGGATGCATACTCGTTGGACAGGCGATCCCGCTCCGCGATGACATCGTCCATGGGCCGCTCGATGCTCTCACCGGCTTCGATCTTGCGGATGTAGTCGGCGATTCCCGTGAAGGGAAAGGTCTGGTCGTTGATCCATGTCTTGTGATGGTGGTAGAACCCGGAGCCGGTCGAGAAGTAGAACCACGGGTCCTTGACTTTCTCAAGTTCAGCGATCCAGCGCTGGCCGGCATCGGACTCTTCGAGCACTTCGATGGCTGCGGCGGGATCGTCTGCGTCCTTGAGGGCATCCCCAACGCCGAGTTCAACGGCCTTCTTCGCGAGCTTCTTCAGTTCGGCGTCCGGCCGGAACAACAGCACATCGATGCCAGCAACCATCTGGGCGACGACCTGGTCCGGGATGTCGGGGAACAGCTGTTTGCAGAACCCGAAGTAGGTCAGGTACGCCGCATAGCCGAGGTTCAAGAACTCGAAGTGGAGATGCCAGATCTTGTGCATGTTCTCGATGACACGGTTGTACGCGACCAGCAGGTCGTACGCCGAGGTCAGCCCGCGGCCCGATTGAACGACCTCGAGATCCTCCATCTCAGGGAGCGGCTTGACCTCGACGGCCTTGAGCTCTTCGATCGTCTCGCGCGCCTTGTCCTGCCACTTCGCATACAGCTCGTCCCAGTGCTCGTAGTAGTACCCGGCGCGCTCCATGAAGTGTGCGACACGCTCGCCCACCACCGCTTCGTCCATGATCGCATTTGCGCTGATGTACAGCCTTCCGTTGAGTACCCGATGGTCGATGCCGAGTGCGGGCGGCACGATGTAGACCCTGCTGTTCATCTCCCCGAGGGCAACCCACCAGCTCTCCGAGGTGATCGTGTCGAACGGATACAGAACCTCGGGATGATGCATACCGTCGAAGAACCAGAACTTCGACTCGTCGAACTCCCTGCGCTCTTCGCTGAACAGGTAGTAGTAGGGATACAGGTCCTCCCATCCCTCGCAACCCTCCGGCGTCGGGACCTCGAATGGGTTCGGGAATCGTGTCTCGGTCATGCGTGCTCTTCCCATCTCGCCGTAGCCGGCGCTCGTGTCCGATCCTCTTGCTTCCGGTGCGCTGATCGCACCCCTGTCTCAGTGCCCACTGCTGCTCTTCGCCGAACCCGGGTCACCGGCCCGCACCCGCACACCGGTGAGGAGGTTCGCAACGATGTAGTCCATCGTCGAGTTGTCACCCCTCGACACCTGCTTGCGGTCCTTGGTGCTCCAGACGGTCTCGGGTCGGCTTTGGAGGAGGAGAACATTGTTCGGCGATTCGAGGTCCGCGTCGATGGCCCACTCGAGGTCCTGCGGGCACAGGTGGTGGGCCTCGACATTGCGAGCGAGGCGGCTCAAGGCAAGGATCTCGTCATCGGAGAGGCATGGAGCTTCACGGCGTTCGGCTGGCACATCGGTCTTTGTGACGCGTCGCTCGGACGGAATCGCCCGATACTCGATGGCTTTGGGTGACACGGTGCGACGGGCGATCTTCATCGCGATCTTGTCCACGAGGTAGTTGTCCGGTGTCACCTCCCCGGAAGCGACGGCCTCCCCGAGACCCCAACTCGCGTCGATGGCCACCTTCGAGCGATCCCCGTTGATCGGATTGAGGGTGAACATGACCCCTGCTGCCCGTGCGTTGACCATCTTTTGGATGCACACGCTCATGTACACGCTCTCGTGCGCGAATCCACGCTCCATGCGATAGGCAATGGCACGCGCCGTGTAAAGACTCGCCCAGCAGCGTTTGACAAATCCGATGACATCGTCGCCGCCGACCACCCAGAGGAAGGTGTCCTGCTGTCCCGCGAAACTGGCGCCGGGGAGGTCCTCTGCGGTGGCGCTGGAACGCACCGCCACGGGGAGATCGTCCGTGCGATTCCCACTCGAGCACAGCGAGGTGAGCTCGTCGTACGCCTCCCTGACGACGGACTCGACTTCAGCGGGCATCGGCACGCCCATGATCAGGTCGCCGATCTTGGTGCTGATGTCGTCGAGCCCTTCGACATCGTCGGAGTCGGCTCCTTCGAGGAGGGCGGCGATCTCTCGTTCGAGCCCGTTGTCGCCGAGCATCGCCTTGTAGGCATGGGTGGTCACGGCGAACCCGGGAGGTACCGGGACTCCGGCGCGGATCATGCTCCCGAGGCCGGTGCTCTTCCCACCGACCAGCGCGACACAGTCCTCGAGGCAATCCTCGAAGCGCAGCACATACCTGCTGTCGATGGTCATGATCGGGACGATCCCGGCGCCGGCGTGAGTGCCGTATTCCGGGCGAGACGAACCCGCAGCGGCCCCGTGTTTGGGCGCTCGAGGTGGAATCGGCGCTTTGGAGGGCGACGCATGATGCAGAAGCACCAGAACTCATGATCTGTTCGCGTCATAGAACCTAATTCTTGATACAGAACCGTAACGCGCGGGATTGACGGCGTCAACCGGCACGCCCGAAGGCGACGAGGGAGGCGGCGAACGGCTCGGTCCGGGCTCCTCAGCCGCCGCCCCAACGGCGAACGAGATCGTTGTCGATGCCGAAGAGGTCGAGGACGCGGCTGACCGTGTGATCGATGATCTGTGCGACCGATTCGGGTCGGTGGTAGAGCGCCGGTACGGGCGGCATGACGACGGCACCGATCTCGATGGCCCTCACGAGGAGCTTCGCATGGCCGAGGTGGAGCGGCGTCTCACGGGGGAGCAGCACCAGCCGTCGCCGCTCCTTGAGCGTCACATCGGCAGCACGCAGGAGCAGGTTGTCGCTGTAGGAGTTCGCGATGCCCGAGAGGGTCTTCATGGAGCACGGTGCGACGACCATGCCTCTCGTTCGGAACGATCCCGATGAGATCGGTGCTGCGACATCCCGCAGGTCGTGGACATGATCGGCAAGGGCCGCGACCTCGTCAGGGTCGAAGTCCGTCTCCAACTCGATGGTCTTGCGTGCGCCACCACTCATCACGAGATGGGTTTCGATGTCGGGCAATCCCGAAAGGACCTCGAGCATCCGCACGCCGTATACGGCGCCGCTCGCTCCGGCGATCCCAACGACAAGACGATCCATGGCTGACTCCCACCTTCGAGATGTCGGAAGTACGCTGACGGGAAACCTACTCGTGAGCGAAAGGGGTTGTCGAATGCAAAGCCGTCGCGACGAGGTGCTCGACTACCTCTCGGATCACCGTGTTGCGACGCTCTCCACGCATGGGCCGGGAGGTCCTTGGGCAGCTGCCGTCTTCTATGTCAATCACGGGTTCACGCTCACTTTCCTGTCCTCGCCGCGCAGCCGGCATGCCTCGGACCTCGCCGTGGACCCGTCGTGTGCCGCTGCGGTCCACGAGGACTATGCGGGATGGTCGGATATCCGAGGCGTCCAACTCGAAGGTACGGTCACGGTGCTGTCGGGTTCTCGGCAGCGTGAAGCCCTCGCACGGTACGAGGCGAAGTTCCCGATGATCCGGCCGGACCGAGCACCCGAGCCGATCCGCAACGCCCTTGAACGCGTCACCTGGTACGAGCTCGTTGCGAGCCGGTGTTTCTTCGTCGACAACTCAGTCGGGTTCGGGAATCGAGACGAGATCCCGGTCTCGTGATCGACGGGTGACGCTCGTCAGAACTCGATGACCTGGCGAAGAGCCGTTCCATCGGCGAGGCGGTCGAGGGCCTCGTTGATGTCGTCGAGCCCGATGTGGTGCGAAACCAGGTTGTGTGTCGGCAGTTCGCCAGCTTCGTACAGGGAGATGAACCTCGGCACATCGCGAGCCGCGATGCACGATCCGAGATAGCTGCCTCGGATGGTGATGCCACCGGCGACAAGCGATGCAAGTGCAAGCTCGTGGAACGACTCCGGCCCCGGCAGACCAAGCGTCGTGACGGTACCTCCTCGCCGGACGAGACCGACGCAGGTCGTGAATCCGTCAACGGTGCCGGAGGCTTCGATGGCATGATCGACGCCCCCGTCGGTCCATTGCGCTACGCGGTCGGTAGCATCGCCGTCTGCGATCAGTGTGTCCGTCGCACCAACCGATCGTGCCAGCGGCAACTTCGCTTCGAGTCGGTCGATGGCGATGATCCGTCCAGCACCCGCCGCCCTCGCACCGAGGATCGCCGACAGGCCGACCGCTCCGAGGCCCACAACGGCGACCGTCTCACCGGACGCGATGCCCGCAGTGTTGAGCGCTGTTCCCGCGCCACACAGCACGGCGCAGCCGAAGACGCACAGTTCCTTTGCCGGAAGGCCCGGCGGCACCTTCACCGCGGATGCTTCGGCGACGATCGTGTACTCGGCGAAGGCCGCCACACCCATGTGATGGAAAAGGTGCTCTCCATCGTGGACGAGTCGGGTCCCTCCGGTGAGCAACTCCCCTTTGCGGTTCGCTGCCATGCCGACATCACACAACCATGCCTTTCCCGCCCGGCAAGCGGCACAGGTACCGCATTGGGGGAGATAGATCAACACGACCTTGTCGCCCGGCTCGAATCGTGCAACACCGGATCCGACGGCTTCAATGCGGCCCGCAGCCTCATGTCCGACAACCATCGGGAGTGGCCAGACGCGGGCACCGGTCACGACCGACAGATCGGATCGGCACAGACTCGCCGCCTCGACCTTGACCAGCAGCTCATCAGGTCCGGGATCGGGGAGTTCGAGCTCCACGACCTCGAGTGGTCGGGATATCCCGTACGGTCGAGACCGTCCGCGCTCACGCAGGACGGCGCCGCGAAACACTGTCATCGGTCGTGCTCATCGTTGCCGAACCACTCCATGGCTTTCCAGTCTGGCACGGTGAGAATGCCCGCAGTGAACCATTGACGACTTCGTCCCTGGGATTTACTGTTCGATGTGGAGGAACCAACTCCCCATCGAACCATCCCCATCATGATGACTCACAATCCTCTGTGTTGGACCGAACGGTTTGGTTCCTTTCGAGGTGGTGGTGGTGTGGCGCAGTGAATCGCCCTGGGATTCTTGGAGGCTCTTGAGTGTGGAAAGATGAGAGTCATGTCAAGGGAAATCACACCAGGAAGGCCGACGACTCGTCGGTATACGAAAGAGGAGAAGGATCAGGCTGTCCGGCTGGTTTTCGAGCTCCGTAAGGAGCTTGGGACGAGCCAGGGCACGGTGGTTCGCGTCGCTGACCAGTTGGGGTATGGCCCCTAGTCTGTGCGTCGTTGGGTAGCTGACGCTGAGATCGAAGCAGGGGATGCCCCGGGCATGTCTGCTTTTGAGCGGGCAAAGATGAAGAAGCTGGAGCAGGAGAACCGTGAGCTGCGCCGTGCGAACGAGATCTTGAAGCGGGCTTCGGCTTTCTTTGCGGCGGAGCTCGACCGCCCACACAGATAATGGTCAAGTTCGTCGACGAGAATCGTGACGAGTTCGGGGTCGAGCCCATCTGCACCACGCTGGAGGTGGCCCCGTCAACGTATTACGACAACAAGAAGCGGCCCCTGTCCGCGAGCGCTGCGGGATGCGGTGATGATGCCGATCCTGTTGGCATTGTGGATCTCGAACCGGAAGGTGTATGGGGCTCACAAACTGTGGAAAGCAGCCCGGCGTGCCGGCCATGACATTGGCCGTGACCAGACGGCTCGTCTGATGAAACAGCTCGAAATCCAAGGTGTGTCACGGCATCGACGGGTTCGTACAACACGACCCGACGAGTCAGCCACACGCCCCCAAGACCTGGTGGATCGTGACTTCACCGCGGCTCGTCCGAACCGTCTGTGGGTAACAGACCTCACCTTTGTGTCGACCTGGTCGGGGGTGGCATATGTGTGTTTCATTGTTGACGCATTCAGCCGACGGATCGTTGGGTGGAGGGTTGCTTCCAACATGCGCACCCAGATGGTCCTCGACGCACTCGAGATGGCACGCTGGTCAAGAGGCACCCGCCTTGAAGGCCTCGTTACGCATTCCGATGCCGGATCTCAATTCACGAGCGTCCGATACGGTGAACGTCTTGCCGAGATCGGAGCGGTGCCTTCGATCGGGTCGGTCGGTGATTCGTTCGATAACGCCCTGGCCGAAACAGTGAACGGTCTCTACAAGACCGAGTTGATCTACGGACCAGACCAAGGACCGTGGAGAACGGTCGAGGAAGTCGAACTCGCCACCTTGGGGTGGGTGCACTGGTACAACACCGAGCGGCTCCACAGCCACTGCAGCGATATCCCACCAGCCGAATACGAGGAGGCCCGCTACGCTGAACTAGCCACAACTGGCAAGTAAGGAAACCAAACAAAACGGTCTCCATCAAACCCAGTGTGATTCACTCCAGCCGATAGCCTGCGCGAATCCCTTCATAGAGCTTGTGCCAGTTTTCTGCGAACCGTTGCGGGAATGTTGGGGGACTCGGGCGAGGGGTTCCGATTCGGTCCGGTGCAGGATCGAGGATCTGAGATACCGTCCCGGCGGGATCAAGCCCGTGGTTGGCGTAACCCGTCAGCTGTCGCTCACCTAGCTTGCAGCATCACCTGGGCGAACTCGGCGGTATTCCTGTCAGGGACGGGCTCCTGAGCTCAGATCGGGGATCGGGACAAGGTGTACTGTTTCGTTGGCGACGTCGAACGCGAGGCTTGCGCAGGGTCGCCCCGCTCCGCCGGGTGCCACCTGGATTTGCCAGTCTTCGAACCCGTGGGTGTCGAGAATCCGGCGCACGTCCTGGCTTGCGTCCTCGATTGGTTGGCATACCTGTTGGTCGAAGTGTTGCACCAGTTCGTTCTGGAGTTCTCTCAGAACATCGCTGTCGGGCACCGACTCCGGGTTCGGTTCGGCGAGTCCAAGCTGCGTACAGAGTGCCTGGCTGTCGCTGGGGAATACAGCGAGGTTGCCCTGGTCCGTGACACATCCAACAAGGGGCGGTACTTCCCCGGACGGTACGATGTCTTCGTTGACGAGTCTCCCGGACTTCCAGGCGGGTTCGCACAACTCGACACCGAGGGTCCCCTCGGTCGTGGCGTCGGCGGCGTCGCTATCGAGGCTGGGGGCTTGGTAGCAGACGACCGCTATCGGATCTGTCACATCGCGTAGGATGAGCCAAGCGGCAGCGATCGAGGCCAAGGCGAGCAGCGCCACGGCAATGGCAACGACCAGTCTCCGTCGCGGAAATCGTGCCAGTGCAACCTCCTGGGTGCGTGGTGTCGCCGTGATCTCATCGAACAGAGCTCGTGCTTGGGGTGAATCGGGAGCGGGCACGGTTGATTCGTCGACGGGATTGCTGGCGCGGAACGCCTCGAACGCATCGTCACGTTTGCGCACGCCACACCTCCAAACAGCCCTCTCGACGACCGCAACTGATAGGTATGTGCGGCATTTCTGGCCGGCGTTGCAATGAACGCCTAGTCATTGACTGACGCGCCGGGTAACTAGTCATGAGCCACCACCCTCGTCGAGGGTATCCCTGAGGCTTCTGGCATAGGCAGTCTGCAGGCGTCGGCGCGCCCGCAACAGCCTGGTTCGAACAAGTACCCGGGAGATGTCGAGGATCTGAGCAATCTCAGCGTGCGAGCATTCCTCCCAACCAACAAGCCGGAGGATCTCCTGGTCGGATCTGGACAGTGTGTCCACAGCGGCGGCCGCCCGTTCCAGCTGATCCCGCGTCACGATCGACGACTCGACCGACTCCACCATCCCGGAATGCTGCGAGGCTGCCCTCTCGACCAATTGTGCCGCCCTTGCCACGCCTCGGCGGTGGCTCAGAACGGTCCGATACGCGACTCCATAGAGCCATGCCAAAGGCTCGTCGGCACCAACCAGATCTTCAAGCCGGCGCCAGGCGACCGAGAACGTAGTGGCCGCTACGTCGTCGGCGTCCTCGATCGAGTGGGTACGGCGCCTCGCGTAGGCAACAATCTTCCGATAGTGCGTCCGGTAGAGCTCCTCGAACCGCTCGACAGCTTCGTCGTCACCAATTGGTCGGCGACCGCTGCTCACAAGCAGGCGCCCAACGAGGCTGGCTCCACGAGTCCGGTCACCCGATGTAGATAGAAGAGACGCGGTTGCTCCACCCTGTAGCCATGACCGGAGCCACGTCCCAAGCTTGCGTCCCCGAAGTGGGATACAAAGACCCGTATCCGTTGTTGTAGTCAGCGAAGACCGACGAGCAAGGCCCGATCTTGAACGAAGAGGTCCGGTTCGAGAAGCCGTAGGCACTGAGGTTGATCCATGCGAGACGATTGCGAAGGTTTAGCACACTCCCTGTGTACACCACGCCGTCGTACAAACGCACGTCCCCCGAGCACTGCGACGCTCTCGCCGACCCTTCACCCAGATCAAGCTCCTTTTCGAGCTCCGCGATCCGTTCGTCCATCTCAGCTTCGGTACGGAAACACTCCGCCACGTTAACGTCGTCCCAGATCAGACAGGCTGTGGCCTCCCCCCAATCCACACCGAGATCGAGGAGCTCACCTTCAAACAGAGCGTCGACGCTCGCTCCGGTCGTATCTGCCTCTGTTGCACCGACCGGAGCGACCACCACCAACGCCGTCACCACACAAACTGCCAACGCCACCACACCCCGAACCCAATTCACTCGTCGGGCCACGAAACCACTCCACACCACGAGACTTCTCCTGACACATCGGCATCTCGGGACTCAAGTCCCACTTCAGACATGTATGTGTCCGAAACCGGCCAAGCGTTGCACGCGTTTCTCTGCCCCTTCCGCTGTGCCGCAACGCGCGACCACAATCCGGCACAAACAGCACCGTGGAGCAACAGAACGAAAGGGCGGACACTGCAGTGGACGATCAGCGGGTCGTCGGGATCGACCACAAGACGCGTGGCATGATCCGTCGCGCCATCATGCTGCTACTCGACGATATGGGATATGGCACCGAAATCCCCCAGGACCCCTTTCAGTGGCTCACCGGGCACCCTGCGAGCCAGCTTCTCGTGGCCATCCCGCAGCGCACCCCCCCTAACATCCGAGCCGCACGCGCTTCAGCACCCCATGCCATCATCGTCGGTGTGTGCGATCAGATCGCAGACACAGCGACCTTCAGGCAGTACCTCGGCGCCGGTGCAAACAGCATCATCCGAGCCGACACTCCATCCGACACCCTCAAACACGCCCTGGCCGTCTCACTAAGAGGACTTGCCGTGCTACCGGGTCCAACCGCCAGGGCCATCCTCCGCCGACTTGAGGAACCCCCGGCATCGCTCAATCTCACCGAAAGAGACACACGCCTGCTCAGCCTCATCGCCCAGGGAGCAACACCAACAGCGGCCGCCGCAGAGATTGGATGCTCCCACCGACACCTCCGCAGAATCACCAGCGCCCTACTCAACACCATCGGGGCCGACAACCGCGCCCACGCCGCCGCCCTCGCCACAAGATGGGGCCTCGCAGCCATGCCCCCGTGAACGCAATCAACCGACGTCCCTGCCAAGGCGATGGCGACGCGCGTTTAGGCATGATGCCCACACCAGGTTCTGGGACGGCTTCGCGAGAAATCGCGCAACGTTGGAGCGGTAACTGACACAAGGTCAATGGAGGCGGCCGTATCGAACAGGACCGAGTGATCGGAAGCACGGAGAGGACATGGCAGTCCTGCGGGTAGCAACTGCTGCCTCACCTTCGCAAGCCGTGCGATCCGCCGCTCTCGTAGTCAAGGGAGGGGATTCGCGTGGAGGCATCGCAAACGTGGACGTGGGGAAGGAGGCCGCATGTTGGGAGCTAATGTTTGCTCGGGTCCTGCTGTCCGCCACACCTGGGTTATCGGCGTAGCACTAGCGCTCGTGGCAGTCGCGTTGGCGACTGTGACTGCGGAACCGGCCAACGCCTACCCGCAAGAGACCAACAACTGCAATGATCGCACCCTGCACTGGGAATTCCAGACCAACTCGCTATGGACGGCGGGTGGGGTGGATCGTCGCACTTGGGTCAGGGCCGCGATCAACACCCTGAACGACGAGAAAAGCTACGACGGATCAACGCTGGTGACCGTGACTGAGGACGGCGGCATCGATGTCCAGATCCGGGACGAGCCAGCCAGCAGCTACGGTTCGTCGGAGTGCTCAGGCGGTGCTTCCTTTTGGGTCAACTCCAACTACTCGTCAAGCAAGTTCTACTACAAGGTAGGGCGGCACGAAATGTTCCACCTCGCCGGCGCCGAGCACGGCGGCGATGAAGACTCGATGAATAGTGACAATCCGCCAACGATGTCGACATGCATCAGCTGGACTACCTTCCGCACCACTAACAGCCTGGATCAGGACTCCGCTGCCTACGAGAACTGGCTACACAACGGTGCTAGCGGCAGGCAACTGCACGCGAACATGGGATTCGAGCGGAACACGACCTACTGGGGCAAGGTCAACGGCACGTGGTCGGTAGTGACTACGGGAGGCGTCAGCGGACCCAAGAACGTAGCCTTCTTTGCGAGCGGCTCGTCGTACGCCAGCTCCTACATCTACCAGACGATTCGTCTGTGGACCGGAGATGACAACGAGAGTTACCGCTCGAGAGCCTACGTACGTGAGCCAATCTCGTCCTACTCGACACTCGCGCAGTCAAAGATCTTCCGACGCAACATGACCGAATCGGGGGACAACGGCTGTTCATACCCCGATGGCCTGCAGAACCCAAACAGTTGGAGCATTGGCGGCTATGTGGAGCTCGCCAAGTCGAGTGTCAAGTCGGTCACCACCACCTGGAGCGACGTAACCAGCAGCTACGTAAACCCGACGAACACAGACGGGTTGCAGCTTCAGATTCGTATCTACGGCAAAGCCACCCCGAGTGGCGGTGGTAGCGGTTCAATTCGCATCGACAACGCACGAGGGGGTGGCACATGATCACGCGACTAAGCCTACGAAGAGGAAGACGTGGAGTAGCGATTGCGGCAATATGCATGGCCTTGATATCCGCAAGCTGTGGCGAGGGACCCCCCGACGCAGGCAGCGGGTCCGCTCTACTTCCTGCAGATGCCACCATTGGGGAACTCGCGGCGACCTTCTCGGTGTGTCCGGAACCACTGGACGCAATCGCTCCTGCTGCCGAGTACCTGGAAGAGGCGATCGGGTGGATGAAGGTCGACAGGGTTGTTCGACACAGCGACGATCCGGACCGCACCCTCCCAGCCACCGTACTAGTACAGGGCGTTGACTCGACGACCGAGGAAGAAGTGTCGATCCATGGATCCTACTGGCCTGGGATCGAGTGGGCATTGGCGAGCGGGGGTCAGGTCTGGTTCGCGATGGGCGATCCCGAGATGCTGGCCTTCGACAATATGGTGCTGTATGTCCTCACGTATACCCCAGATGGCAAGGCGTTCTTCCCCGGCCGCTGCCAGCACGACATCCTCTACAAGCCACTAGTGCAAGCGCTAGGCGAGGAGTTCGACGCCAGGATGAACGCCATACCAGGGAAGACCGGCGATGACCTTGTGATTGCGTTGAGAGGGCAGCTCCCAGTGGAGCCACCGGATGACGTTGTGATCCTCAACCCGGAGACGGCGCCGGAGAAGTTGCTTGAGTCCCTTCAGTTCGCCGTGGTTCATGTGACTCTCAATGCCGCACTGGGACCCGACTACACCATCTGCACGTATGTCGAGGCAGGTTGGAACGACTGCTTTGTCCCGGACTCTGATGCCGTCACGATCGGGTACGCAGTTGATGCGTACCTGGACGACACCGGTGTGCTGGAAGTCTGGCTGTTGGATTCCAACGCCAATCTCCTTGAGCCCATAGAGCTTCTAGGCACGGTCAATGTCCCCGCTTCTCTGGCGGACACAGAGGAGATCGCCATGCGTATTGAGGTGGACACGGCGCAGCTGAGCAAGGGAGAACCAGGCACCGCTGACCTCGTCGAGACCATCCCGCTGGCAGATCTCGACATCGAAGATCCCGACTGGCCTGGACTCGGTGGTCCCGTAACCCCGGGCGTCCCGGGACCATAGGAGCCCATTCGATGACACGGTAACCGTCTGCTCAGCGCTGACCGGGAGCTGATGCGGAACACGCCCTGCTAGCGGAGTCGGATCGGGTGTATCGGTACAAGCCGCACCCGATCCGGCGATTCGGACGCTGACCGCTGCGGCCAATGATCGCGAGCAGCGGATCGGCATGGGAACCAAGCATGCTCAGATCAGCGTCGGATCGGCATGAGCACAGGCCACGAGGAGGCGCACCGATGACCAAAGCGATGGCATACGTTGCGGGCAGCGTGTTGCTGGCGGGTTTCGCGATGTCGCTCGTCGCCGTTATCGCCGTCAGTGAAGGGCCGACTCAGGGCTGCCAGTCGGGCCCGATGAAGTTCGACGCCCTGCTGGCAAGTGAAAGCATCATCGGAGTGACGCGTCACGACGCCTTCGCCGACCGTCCAGGGCTGGCGGTTTGGGCGCCCGGTACAGTCGCCAAAGCAACCGCAGTCTGGGGTGTTCCAGCCGATGAGGAGGAACTGGCGACAAGCGGCGGTCGTTTCAGCTTGGTCGCCGCCGACGAGGAGCGATGCGCAACCCAGCGCCTAGGCACAAGCAGATATGAAATCACCTATCAGTCTGAAGGTGGTCCGCACGTCCTGGCCGCCATCACCTCCACCGGAGAGGAGACGGAGCTGACCCGCCGCTTCGGTCAACCGGCCACAGATCCGGTCCAGTTCACCGACCGCCTGGTCGCCAATGCCGCCCTGTGGGCCGGACCCATAGCAACGATTGGCGCGGTGCTGATCGCTGTTGCAGCCATCCTGGTGTTCGTCGAGAAGCGCAGGGCCTGGTAACGAGCTCAATCTCGACGGGTGTCAGCAATGCCAAGCGGCGACCTTGCCGGCTGTGCCAGATCTCGACGTATTCGGACATGGCGGTGATGGGCTCGACGGAATCGACGACGTTCTTTCCCTGGAGGCAGCAAACCCGTGCCGCGGTGCTTGCGGCGTAGCCTCACCGTCGGGTGTGGAGTGGGCGGGTTTCGCCGTGGGGGATCCGCACGATGATGTCGTTTTGGAAGGGGTCGCGGGTTTGGAGGCGGTGGAGGGTGGTGGCCCAGGTGGTGATGGCGTTGGGGTATTCGCACAGGAACGGGTCTGTGGATGCTTCGCCGATCAGGTAGTTGATCCGGTTGGTGGCTGCTTGTTCGGTCATGTCGCCGAACACGAATAGGACGTGGGGGAAGGTTGGGTAGTGGCGTTGCCAGCCGAGGGCTGGCCGGTGGAGTTCGCCCTCCTGCGGGGGTGGCCGGTAGCCGGCGACCTCGACGTAGGCGCGCAGTTTGGCGACGAGGATGTTGGGAGCTTCGGTTGCGCGGTCGTATTCGATGAATCGCCACAAGGGCACGACGTCGCCGGTGGCGGTGTGGAGGGTGTAGGTGAGTACAGCATCGGCGATCGCCGCGTTGGTTTTGCCGTAGGGGTGGGCGACTTCGGGTTCCCAGCTGATGTCGTCGCCGTAGTGGCGGGCCCACCGGTTGAGGGCGATACCTACTGAATCGCCCTGGGATTCTTGGAGGCTCTTGAGTGTGGAAAGATGAGAGTCATGGCAAGGGAAATCACACCAGGAAGGCCGACGACTCGTCGGTATACGAAAGAGGAGAAGGATCAGGCTGTCCGGCTGGTTTTCGAGCTCCGTAAGGAGCTTGGGACGAGCCAGGGCACGGTGGTTCGGATTGCTGACCAGTTGGGGTATGGCCCCGAGTCTGTGCGTCGTTGGGTAGCTGACGCTGAGATCGAAGCAGGGGATGCCCCGGGCATGACAGCTTTTGAGCGGGCAAAGATGAAGAAGCTGGAGCAGGAGAACCGTGAGCTGCGCCGTGCGAACGAGATCTTGAAGCGGGCTTCGGCTTTCTTTGCGGCGGAGCTCGACCGCCCACACAGATAATGGTCAAGTTCGTCGACGAGAATCGTGACGAGTTCGGGGTCGAGCCCATCTGCACCACGCTGGAGGTGGCCCCCTCAACGTATTACGACAACAAGAAGCGGCCCCTGTCCGCGAGCGCTGCGGGATGCGGTGATGATGCCGATCCTGTTGGCATTGTGGATCTCGAACCGGAAGGTGTATGGGGCTCACAAACTGTGGAAAGCAGCCCGGCGTGCCGGCCATGACATGGCCGTGACCAGACGGCTCGTCTGATGAAACAGCTCGAAATCCAAGGTGTGTCACGGCATCGACGGGTTCGTACAACACGACCCGACGAGTCAGCCACACGCCCCCAAGACCTGGTGGATCGTGACTTCACCGCGGCTCGTCCGAACCGTCTGTGGGTAACAGACCTCACCTTTGTGTCGACCTGGTCGGGGGTGGCATATGTGTGTTTCATTGTTGACGCATTCAGCCGACGGATCGTTGGGTGGAGGGTTGCTTCCAACATGCGCACCCAGATGGTCCTTGACGCACTCGAGATGGCACGCTGGTCAAGAGGCACCCGCCTTGAAGGCCTCGTTACGCATTCCGATGCCGGATCTCAATTCACGAGCGTCCGATACGGTGAACGTCTTGCCGAGATCGGAGCGGTGCCTTCGATCGGGTCGGTCGGTGATTCGTTCGATAACGCCCTGGCCGAAACAGTGAACGGTCTCTACAAGACCGAGTTGATCTACGGACCAGACCAAGGACCGTGGAGAACGGTCGAGGAAGTCGAACTCGCCACCTTGGGGTGGGTGCACTGGTACAACACCGAGCGGCTCCACAGCCACTGCAGCGATATCCCACCAGCCGAATACGAGGAGGCCCGCTACGCTGAACTAGCCACAACTGGCAAGTAAGGAAACCAAACAAAACGGTCTCCATCAAACCCAGTGTGATTCACTGAGTAGGTTGGCGACTGCGCGGCCAGTTGGCAAGCCGCAGTGCACAATCGCCTGACCCGCGGGACACGGAACGCTGATGGCGAGCCCGCGGGCTGGATCGGCGCTTAGGATCCCCATCATGGATACCGCCGTGGCCCTCGTGCAAACCTACCTGTACATGAACGGGTTCTTCACGGTCACCGAGTATCCCGTTCTCGAGCAGATGGACACCGCTCATCCGAGGACGCTGACCGATGTGGATGTCCTCGCCGTGCGGTTTCCCGGGGCGGGTTCGATCAGTGTCGACGGATCGGCCGGTGGGATCGAGGTGCCTCCCGATCCGGTTCTCGACCCTTCCGACCGGATGATCGATGTGATCATCGGGGAGGTGAAGGAAGGGGCGGCAGACCTCAACCGAGCGGCTCGCGATCCGCTCGTGCTCCGGGCTGCGATCGGGCGGGTGGGGAAGGTCGAACCGGGGCTCGCGGACCTCCTCGTCGGGGACATCGCTCGGACCGGCACAGCGATCCATCCGGCAGGTATCCGGATGCGGCTCATGGTCTTTGGTTCGAAGGCGCCGATGGACCCGCACCCGAGATACACCTGGTGCAGCCACGGGCACATCATCCGGTGGATGACCGACCAGCTCAGAAACAACTGGGATGTCGTCAAGTCGGTCCAGTCGAAGAACCAAGCCCTCGCGTTCCTGCTGCTGCACGAGAAGGCACTTCGCAGCGAGGGATGACGCATGTTCGATGTTGTGCTGTGGCAGCCCGAGATACCCCCGAACACGGGCAACCTGATGCGGCTCACCGTCAACACACATTGCCGCCTTCACCTGATCGAGCCGCTCGGATTCGAACTCGATGACACCCGGATGCGCCGTGCCGGCCTCGACTACCGCGAGGCGGCGTCCGTGACGCTGCATGCATCCTTCGAGGCATACCTCGAGACCGGTCCCGGGCGCGTGTTCGCCTTCACCCAGCACGCGACGAGGCTGTACGCCGATGTGTCGTACCGGCAAGGGGATGCGCTCCTCTTCGGGCGCGAGTCAGACGGCCTTCCCGCCGAGGTCCTGGATCATCCCGCCGTCTCGGAGCGTGTTCGCATCCCGATCGCCGAAGGTGGGCGGTCACTCAACCTCGCGAATGCCGCCGCGATCGGTGTCTACGAGGCCTGGCGGCAGAACGGGTACCGGTAGCGAGGCGAACTGGTCGGAGCGTCAATCGACGGCGGACCCGCGCCGCCGTCGAGGCTTTGTTGCAACAAGCATGCCGAGGCCGAGCAGGATGCTCGCGATGGCGATCGCTGCGACATCGGCGGTCTCGAAGCCGGTCATCGGCAGGGAATCAACCGTGACGCTCGCCGTGGCCACATTGTCAGACGGATCGGTCTCGTTGGCAGCATCTGCCGATACCACCGAGGCCGTGTTCGGCACCGATTCGCCGATCGACGCATCGACCTTCGTCACGATGGTGATGACACTCGAAGCGCCCGCGGCCAATGGGTCAGCGGTCGTGCAGGTGACGGTGCCGTGCGTGTGTCCACACGACCAGCCTTCACCGCTGCCGCTGACGAAGCTGAGCCGGTCATCGAGCGCATCCGTGACGGTGACCGGTCCCAGGACCGCTGACGGGCCGGTGTTGCCGATGAGCAAGGTCCAGCTCACATCGTCGCCTGAGGCAACCGACGCAACGGCCGACTTGTCGATCGTGAGGTTGAACCCGACATTGAAGGCGACATCGGTGGTGTCGGTCGCCTCGAGGGGTGCCTGGATGCCCGCAGCGAGCACGGTTGCAAGGTTCGTGTAGGCACGAGGTGCACCGTCGGGATCCACCGTGATGTCGAGATGAATGCTCGCCGTCGTTCCCGGCGCAAGGCTGTTGGTTCCGTCGAGGAGGTCGATGTCGGTGGCGCCGTCGTAGTCCGGGTTGACGGTCAAGGTCGGTGAGTTCACGCCATCGACGGTGAACTGGCCGGAGCCGAAGACGGCTTCGAGGTCGTCGGTGACCCGAAGGCCGTGCACCGTCACATTGCCGGAGTTCGCAACGGTGAGTTCGTAGGTCGTGTCGAAGGTCCCGTCACCGACCGGGATGCTCATGCCGGTCTTCGTGAGTGAGATCGCTTCGTGTTGGATCCCTTGAACGACGATGCTGTCGGACTCGTCGGATGCCTCGATCCCGTTGAGCTTGCCTTCGGCCGTCGCCGAGGCCGTGTTCGTGACCGAACCGTGGTCGAGGTCGGCCTGGGTCACCGTGTGCGTCGCCGTACATGGCAGTGACGCCCCTGGGAGAAGGGCCGCTGGCTGGGCAGGGCTGCACTCGACGACCCCACCATCGGCGGTGGGGTCAGCGACGGCCACATCGACGAGGGTGGTGTTTCCGGTGTTGACGACCACGATCCCGTAGCCGAGCGTGTCCCCAACCGTGTCATAGTCGGAGGACAGGGCTGCTTTGGTGATGTCGAGGGTGGTGATCTGGTCGAGTGTGACCGTGGTGCCATCGTCTGCTCTGACCGGCTCACCGGCTGGCGGGTTGGCCGATGCGGTGGCCGTGTTGAGAACATCCCCGCGGTCGATGTCGTCCTGTGTCAATGGGTAGGTCCCGGTGCAGGTATGGCTGTCACCGGGGGCGAGGGGCGTGCCGGGACAAGTGACGGTTGCGATCAGCGGATCGGTGACGGCAACGGAGGTCACCGTGACATTCCCGTCGTTGGTCACGACGAAGGTGTAGTCGATCGCATCGCCAGCATCGGTTCGGTCCGATGGTGCGACGATCGTCTCGTCGACCGTTCCCTGCTTGACGAGCGAGATCTCGGGAACCGCCACGACAGGGACCTGGGTGACATCGGTGTCGTCGACGGAGACACCGGCAGCGTCGGTTCCGGAGGCGATCGCGTTGCTCTCGACGACACCCGAGTCGATCTCGCCCTGGGTCACGGCATGTGACGAGGCGCACAGTGAAGATGCACCGGGGGTCAGGGTCGTGGCATCACAGGTGACCGGGTCGCCGAGCGTCTCGGCGACCCCCACTCCCGTGAGTGTGGCGGTCCCGGTGTTGGTGACGAGATACGAGAAGTGGAACAGGTCACCGGCCGTGACGGTGCCGGAGGAGTCCGTATCGGTCGATCCCGTGTAGTCGGAGTCCACGGAGATGCCGCAGGTGAGGGCAAAGGCAACATCGTCGACGAGGTTACCGATGCTGCCGACATCGACGGGGTCGAGTACGAATCGTGTCGTGGTCTGTCCGTCCGGCACGATGTAGGTGCCGCCGTATCGGGCCCATCCTGCGGTCCCGGTCGTGAAGTCGCCCTCGTCGGTCTGCGTGGCGGTGGAGCCGAGTCGGACGATGACCCGGTCGTCGTTCTGGCGGCCCCGGTGGTCGAAGCTCCATTCGATCTGGTCGCCGCCGAGGGTCGGGATGTCCTGCCAATCGGGGGCGTTGTTGTTGCCTTGCAACTCGGCGTGTTGGGCGCCGTCGGGTGACACGGCACCGAGGAATCCCGATTGCCAGATCTCGATGCCCGTATCCGTCGTAGCCCATCCCGGGATCGGGATGATCGTCCAGTTGATGTTGATGACCGGTTCCTCAAAGGACAGGTTGGTGCCGCGGCTGCAATCCACCGGAGCGGCAATCGCAGGGGATGCCGCCGTCGACAGGACGAACAGGGTGCAAAACAGTGCGGCAGCGATGAGCATCCGGGGGATGCGTCGAGGTGTTGTTGCCATGATCGTGATCCTTCGCTTCGAGGTTTCACGATCTGCATCGACCCCTGACTAGACACGCTTGAAGTCATCTCGCAATGCACTAGGTAACTAGTCACCGATCACGAGTGGGGAGCCCGCCAAACGGGGATCTTCCGTCTTCGTGTAGCGTGGCTGCATGGTCCACACGACACCGATTCGGGTGAGGTTCTACGAACTCGACCCGTATCGCCATTTGAACCACTCGGTCTACATCCAGTATTTCGAGGTCGGCCGCATCGACCTGTTCCGTGCCGTCGGGTGGACGCTGACCGGTCTCGCCGACCGAGGCGTTCGCATCGTGGTGTCAAGCATCGAGACCCGGTTCCTCGGGTCGGGGGTCGAAGGTGACGACCTTGTTGTCGAAACATGGGTCGAGGAGATCCGCAAGGCAAGCACCCGGTTCGGTCAGCGCATCGTGCGCGGCGATGAGGTCCTCGCGACGCAGGTTGTGCACGGTGCGTGCATCAACGATCGGGGCCGCCCGATGCGAATGCCCGGCGACATGGTCGATGCGCTCACCGGTTTCCTCGTCGAACCTGCATGAAGTCGGTCTCGGACCTCGAAGCCGCGCTGTACGACACCTGGACACCGGACGAGTCGGCCACGATCGCGGGATGGACCGTGCACGCAAACGGTGGCTTCACCCGCCGAGTCAACTGCGCGACAGGCGTAGGTGCACCTGACACCGACCCCGGGGCGCGTGAGGAGATCACGGCATGGCTGACGGCTCGTGGCGGGCAGCCCATCGTGCGGGTGACGCCACTGCTCGCAGCATCCGCGGTAGCGGCGATCCACATCGAGTGGGGTTACGCGGCGTTCGACGAAACCGTCGTACTTGCCGCTCCGGTCCAGGCTGCTGCAAGAGATCCGGCGGTCGAGATTGTCGGTGTCGATGACGAAGCCTTCTTCGACAACATCAACGCGCTGAACAACCGCCACGAGTCGTCGAAGCAGGCATGGCGAAGACTGCTCGGCCGCATCAAGGACCGAGCCGCCGGGTTGCTGGTGCATGATGTCGGGGTCGCGCTCGTGGCCTCGAGCGGTCCCATCGCCGAGGTGTACACGGTTGCGGTCGCCCCGGCCCATCGACGACAAGGGATTGCCCGGTCGCTGATGGCAACCGCACACGCGTGGGCTCGCACGCGTGCCTGTGAGATCGTCAGTCTCCAGGTCGGTGGAACCAATGCCCCTGCCCTGGCGCTGTACGACGAGCTCGGATACTCGGAGGCGTACCGGTATCACTACCTCCAGCCGCTCGGGCATAGCTCCGATGGGCGGATCGACGGTTGCTAGGCGGGATGACCTCAAGCCGGGGAACCTCCTTCAACGACTTCCGCGAGGGGTCGGCCGGAGAGAATTGTTCGCATGTCTATTCCCCGCAGGCGGCAAGAATGTGATCAACCGACGCGGTGTTCGCCGCATCCCAACACAAGAAACGATGTGACGCCATGGCAGCAGAGCTTGAGCCCTTCATCGCCCTCGACGAGGCTATTGCGCGGGTCGGCGGATCGATGCGGGTACTCAAGCATCTCGCATGGCCGGAAGGCCAGAAGCGGCGCTTCCTGACCTCATGGCGATCGGGCCGGCCTGTGCTTCCGGATGTCGCTTTCGAACCCGTCGCCTACGACGGGCCGATCCGTGAACTCGAGACCCTGATGGAGTCGTGTGATCGTGGACATCCGATCGGAAACCATCTCTGGAAGACGGCGTGGAGCTATGCGACGGTCGGTCGGATGCTCGGAGCGATTGGGACACCGATGTTCACCGACTATTCGGCCGCCCTGTATGGCCGCCCCGACATCGTCTACGAGCGGCAGGGTCTTTCCGCCATCCACGCAGCCGATTCGATCATGGCAGTGACATCGGACCTTGTGACCGGTGATGTCGTGGCAAAGGCAGACACGACCATTACCGCGGAGGCGTTCGCTGCCCGTCTCCGCGCCGCCCTCAACGACTTCTTCACGGATGACCCGGTCGAGGTCGTGGTGTCGTCCGGTATGTCTGCGAAGGCTGCCGCCGCGAGCAAACGGGTCAGGCTCCGCGAGGGGGCGATGTTCTCCGAACTTGATTTCGCCCAGTTGCTGAACCACGAGGCACTCACGCACACCCTCACATCGATCAATGGGAAACGCCAGCCGCTCCGTGCCCTCGGTCTCGGGTCCCCGCGCACGACGCGAACCCAGGAGGGCCTTGCGGTCTTCTCGGAACTCGTGACCTTCGCGATCGACATTGGACGGCTACGGCGCGTCGCACTCCGTTCCCAGGCGGTCCACCTCGCCCTTTCGGGAGCGGACTTCATCGAGGTCTTCGAGCATTTCCTCGCCGCCGGGCAGACCGAATCCGAGAGTTACCACTCGGCGCAACGGATCTTCCGCGGCGGTGACGTGCGCGGCTCGGTGGCGTTCACCAAGGATGGTGCGTATCTCGAGGGGCTCGTCCTTGTCCAGACATTCCTGCGGAAGGCAATCGCGGTCGGACGGGAGGAGTTAATTCCGCTGATCTTCGCAGGTCGGCTCACCCTCGGTGACACAATCGAGCTTGAGGAGTTCTTCACGAACGGTGTGCTCGCACCGGCTCGCTACATCCCGCCGTGGGCGCAGGGTCTGCGCCAGCTCGCCGCCAATCTCGCCTACTCGCTGTTCATGGGGCGGATCCAAATGGACCTCGTGGATCTCGGGCGATTCATCGATCTCGACGAGCCTGACTCGGCCCAGTCATCGAGTGTGTATGCATGAGACCATGATGCACCGCATCCGCCCGTCCGTTCGGCGCATCCAAGGGCTTCGAACCGGACGGTGTGAGCGGTGCACGAAGCAGCGACCTTGAGGACGGTCACCGTACAATCTTGGCACGGGCCCGTAGCTCAGTTTGGTCAGAGCAGGCGACTCATAATCGCTTGGTCGTAGGTTCAAGTCCTACCGGGCCCACGTGCGCGATCGTGTGTTCGAGACCCACCGATGGGCACGGTTGTCGCAAGAGCTTC
>JAWKJB010000004.1 GCA_041393965.1 Acidimicrobiia bacterium
ATGCGGGACAATCTTGATGAGCTGACCCGTCGGGGCTTGGACACGATCCCGGTGCTGCTCGGTGGTGCCGCACTCACCCGATCCTATGTCGAGAAGGACCTGGCCGGCAGATACGCAGGCGACCTCATCTACGGGAAGGACGCTTTCGCAGCCTTGGCTGCAATGGAGTGGATCACCGGCAACGGCCCAAAGCCTGTAGCCCCCGAGCGCTTCATTCCTGAAGTTCAGGGGGTGAAGCGCCAACCTGCAACAGTTCCGAGGCGCTCTCCTCACATTGCTGACGACGAACCCATTCCCCCCGCACCCTTTCTCGGGTCCCGCGTCGTCAAGGGCATACCGATCGATGCCATCACGCAGTACCTCAACACGACCGCGCTGCTGCGCAACCAGTGGCAATACCGGCCGGACAAGGGCGAGGACGACGCTGCCTTCAAGGAGCGAATGGCGCCCGAGATTCGCGCACGCGTCGCAAGCGCTCAGTCGCGTGGTCTCCTCCATCCCCAGGTTGTGTACGGCTATTTCCATGCGAGCGCAGACGGAGACGACATCGTGATCTGGGGCGACACCGACCGAACCGTCGAAGCCGCCAGACTGTCATTCCCCCGTCAACAGGAAACTCCCTGGCTGTGCATCGCCGACTACTTCCGCCCGATCTCGGACAAGGCCACCGATGTCGCCGCCTTCCAGATCGTCACCATGGGTCCAGCGATCTCAGACGAAGCGCACGAGCTGTTCCGCAAGGACCGCTACGAGGACTACCTGAAGCTGCACGGAATCGGGGTTGAACTGACCGAAGCGCTTGCCGAGTGCTGGCACGCGAGAGTGCGTTCCGAGTTCGGCATCGGGCAGACCGACGCGCCGACCATGCACGGTTTGTTTCGACAGGGCTATCAGGGCGGAAGGTATTCGTGGGGGTATCCGGCGTGCCCGGACCTCGAGGACAACCTCACGGTTGCCGAGCTCCTCGACGCCTCACGGATCGGGATCAAGGTCGGGGCGCAGACCGGATACCAATACCAACCTGAACAGACCACATCGGCGATCATTTGCCACCATCGACAAGCAAAGTATTTCATCGCCAGAAAGGCGAAGGATTCGCGTGCTGACATCGGCTGACCGATTTGTGAAGATCGCCGAGGTGAACCCACCCGAGCTTCCCAACATGTCGCACCTGTTGCTCGAAGGCGCATGGGACAATGTGCTGATCACGGACAATGTGTTCGGCCAGATCCGCGTGTCGCCGTACGCCTTTTCGGCCCGCGTAACCCACGATGTCCCATCGGTGACCCCGACCGTCGTGGTATCGACCCGGGACCGCAACATCCTTGCCATCGAGTCAGAAGTGCGAGGAGCACTCGGCAACGGGGTCCGGTCATTCCTCGTGGTGATCGGGGACACGATGCCCCAGGTGGACCATCTCGCGGACCACTACGAGATCGTCCGTCACTTGCGAAGACTGCAGGGTGATCTACCGGATTTCGAGGTCGGGATGCCGACTCGGTTCCAGGCGTGGCAGAAGCGTCGTCGGATCGACGCGGGAGCACAGTTCCTTGTTGTCGGCCCGGTGCTCGACCCGGCAACGGTCGAGCCGAACATCGCCGATCTTGACCTGCAACCCGACGATCCGCCGGTCTTCCTTATGGCTATTCCTCCGTTCAGCTCCAAGTGGAATAGCCGTATGGAGAAGCTCGGAGCGGTTCCCGCCAGCAAAGGTCTCAAGCATCGACTCAAGCACGCAGGCTCAGAGTCCGAATGCCGCGCCATCGCGTGGGAAGCCTCGCGACAGGTTGCCCGCGTCGCGAGCTCTTGCGGTGTATCAGGCGTGATCCTCATGGGCCTCAACTTCGACACCGTCATCGACGAAGCCGCGCTCGCCTTCCGCGAGATCGGAGTCAGGTAGCGCCTTTTGCGAGGATCGCACCCGGGCCATGACGCTGGCGGCAATCAGTCGCTTGTCGCGAGCCGCGACGGTGACGACGCGATTCTGAGCACCAGTCCGACAATGACCACGGCAAGGCCGATCATCAGCAACAGTCGTGACTGCGCCCTCAATCCAGCGGCAAGGTCGTGGAAGATGTTCGTGACGATCACCTCCACCCGGTCGTCGGAAACTGCTTCGATCACGACCCTCCGACCCCCGGGAAGGACGAACGAGGTCACCAATCCGGCGAACGCGACCGCGCCCCCGATCATCATCGTGGCGGTCGCTGCCCGCCGTGCAAGCAAGACGATGAGAACCGACAGGATCACGGCCAGCAGGATCGCTCCCCACAGGATGCGCCGGGCGATCGACGCGTAGGGCGATAGCTCGGGGAGCGAGCCCGGCTCAACGATCACGATCTCGGCGAAAAAGGACGATTCGATGGTGGCGGCGAACTCGGGGGCGAAGCGCTCGAGCGGTCCCATGATCAGGTCCTCCACACCGGTGAGGTCGACCACGATGCCCTCCGCCTGCCCGTCGAACAGCGCCGCGTGTAGCTGGGCAGCAACGGACACGAGCATCGGCTCGAGACGGGGCCGCTCAAGTATTCCGACGAGGGCCGACTCGAGCAGCGGGCTCACAGCGATGAGCACGGGCCGTCCATCGCTGAAGCGCTCGACCGTGATGGAAGCGATAGCTTCGGTCGATGACGGTTCGGCGAGGGCGCCGACGGCGATCTCGGAGAACCTCTGCGAGTCTGCAAGATCGCGGCGGGCGAACCAACCGAAGTTCGCAATGATCAAGGCAGCAGCCAACGCGGCCGTGGCGAGGAGGAGTGCTGGGTAGCGAACGGCGAACACGGTGTCCTATCGACGACGGCGCAAGCCTACCAATCGCACCCGCCTGTGATCGTTCCCCCGGGGACACGGTGCCCCGTGGCCGACGACTACGATCGACCGGCATGAGCTTCTATCTCGGAGCGCCCATCGATGCTCACGGAGAACGGGTCGAGGGCGCGTCCTACGCCTACGAACCAGCCGATCTCACCACCCACGGCGTCATCGTCGGCATGACCGGTTCGGGGAAGACCGGCCTCGGAATCGTCTTCCTGGAAGAGGCGCTCAAAGCGGGGATCCCGACCCTTGTGATCGACCCCAAAGGGGACATGACCAATCTTCTCTTGACCTTCCCTGACCTCGCGCCTTCGGATTTCGAGCCCTGGATCGACGAGGCGGCAGCGAACAGGGAAGGGATCTCTCGTACGGACAAAGCGTCCGCTGAGGCTGCGATGTGGCGGGAGCGACTCGGGACATGGGGGCTCGACACGGCAGCGATCGCTCACCTGCGCCGACAGGCCGACATGACGATCTACACGCCCGGGTCCGAAGCAGCGAACCCGGTCAACATCGTCGGTGACCTGCGGCCGCCCGACCTGTCGTGGGACACCGAAGCCGAAGCGATCCGCGACGAGATCGAGGGATTCGCCTCGGGTCTTCTCGGCCTCGTCGGTATCGACACCGATCCGGTGTCATCACGAGAGCACATCCTCGTCGCCAACCTCGTCGAGCGTGCCTGGCGCGACGGGACAACACTGGATCTGGCCGCCCTCATCACCCAGATCGCCGATCCGCCGATGCGCAAGCTCGGTGTGTTCGAGGTGGACCAGTTCTTCCCTGAGCGTGACCGCATGAAGCTCGCCATGCAGCTCAATGCGCTCCTCGCCTCCCCCTCGTTCGCCGCTTGGATGACCGGCGCCGATCTCGACATCGAAGAGCTCCTGTGGAAGGACGGAAGGCCCCGAGCGGCGATCATGTACCTCGCGCACCTTACGGAGACCGAACGCCAATTCGTGACGACAATGGTCTTCTCCCGGCTCGTCACCTGGATGCGTTCCCAACCAGGGAGCAGCAATCTTCGCGCGCTCGCCTACATGGACGAGGTGTTCGGGTTCGTGCCGCCAAGCGCCCGGCCACCTGCCAAGAAGCCGATCCTCACCTTGCTCAAACAGGCGCGGGCGTTCGGTGTCGGCGTGTTGCTGTCGACCCAGAATCCGGTTGATCTCGACTACAAGGCAATGTCGAACGCAGGGACCTGGTGCATTGGGCGACTCCAGACCGAACGCGACAAGGCCCGGATCATCGAGGCCCTGACAACCGCATCGGGCGCGATCGATACCGAAGCGATGGACACGACGATCTCAAGCCTCCCGAAGCGAGGGTTTGTGATGCACAGCACGAGAGAGCCAGCTCCAACGGTCATCACGACGCGCTGGGCCATGTCGTACCTGCGCGGCCCGATGACGCGCGAAGAGGTCGGCCGGTTCAAGGAGACGACCGAGCGGGCCGACGCGCCCGCCGCCGCGTTGAGTGATCAGGCTCAACCGTCATCGCCGTCGCCCCCGAAGGTCGCCGAGGGCGTCCGTTCGCTCGCGATCCATCCAGCCGCACCGTGGCGCGAACGCGTCGGAGACGACACAGCGGGCGATGTCTACCGACCGGTGTTCGCGGTGACCGTCGAGATGCGGTTCGACGAAGCACGGATCGGACTCGAACACATCGAGATGTGGGAAGCGATCGTCACGGACAGCGGCGTCGATGACCCCTCCGATGTCGTCGTCGTCGATCATGACGAGCGGGACTTCGTCGATCCTGATCCTGCCATACCGTTCGACTCGGCAGAGATCCCGATCTCGCAGTCCCGGTTCTTCGACGATCTCGTGTCGAACATCACGCGACATCTCGACGCCAACGAATCGCTCGAACTGGAACGCAACCGCGCTGTCGATCTCGTGTCACGACCCGGAGAATCCCAAGCAGATTTTCTGGCACGGTGCAAGGCAACCGCCGACGATCGCGCTGACGAGAAGAAGGCAACCGTTGTCAAGAGGTATGAGGCGACGCTCCGCAAGGTCAAGCGAGCCTATGACTCCGCCGTCGCGGACGCCGACCTCGCCGCGCAGGCCGCCGAGGATGAACAGCGGTCCGCCATCATCGACCTCGGCATGGACCTGCTGTTGCGGGGCCGCACGAGACGCTCAGACTCGCGGGTTCGTCAGGCGCGGGATCGTGCGCAACGGGCACGAAGCAAGATCGAGGCGAAGCGAAACGAGTACGAGGACCTGACGATCGACATGGAGAATGCCTGTGCCGAGATCGACGCCGAATGGGATGCGAAGGCAACAGATATCGGGCGCATTTCGGTCGGTCTCGAGAAGGACGATATCCGCGTCACGGACATCAAGGTCGTGTGGGTCAGAAGGCGGGCGACGCGATGAGCGGCAGCCGTGGTGCGACGGATTGCAGTGATCGATCAGCGGTGATGCTTGGCGATCAGATCAGGTCCTGTTCGCGGATGCCGAAGCTCGGGTGCCGGAGGCGACACAGGGCGAGCTTCTCGAGCTGACGGATTCGCTCCCTCGTGAGGTTGAACTCCTCGCCGATCTCTTCGAGCGTGCGGGGGATCCCGTCGTAGAACCCGTATCGGAGCGCGAGGATGCGACCCTCGCGTGTCGGAAGCCGATCGATCGACTTGCGGAGGGAATTCGCGATGTCGAGCTCCTCGGTCACACGGACCGGGTCCGCGGCGTCCTCATCCTCGATGAAGTCGCCGAGCTGGGCTCCATCCTCACCGATCGGCTGTTCGAGGGAAACCGTGTCCGCAACAGCAAGCGCCAGCTCGACCTTGGAGACCTCGACCCCGGCTTCTTCTGCGATCTCGTCCGGTTTCGGGTCGCGACCGAGCTCGGCCTTCAGCGACGCCTGCGCGGCACGCACCGCTGCGAGGGTGTCGTGCAGATGCACCGGAATGCGAACGGTGCGCGACTTGTCGGCGATGGCACGCGTGATGGCCTGGCGTATCCACCATGTGGCATAGGTGGAGAACTTGAACCCTTTTCGCCAATCGAACTTCTCGACTGCCCTGATCAAACCCAGGTTGCCTTCCTGGATGAGATCGAGGAAGTCGATACCGGATGTGTTCGCGTAACGGCGAGCATTCGCCACAACGAGTCGGAGGTTCGCCGTCAGGAACGCGTCCTTCGCTTCGCCACCGCGCCGGACCTGGCGCTTGAGCAGGATTTGTTCGGCCTTCGTCTTGTAATCGCCGGCATCGAGACGCTCAGCAGCGGCCTGGCCAGCCTCGATCTTTTGCGCGTAGTCGACCTCGTTTTCGGCCGTCAGGAGCTCGAACTCGCCGATCGAGGTCAGGTACTGGGAGACGAGATCGGTTGTGAGCCTTCCGCGATCGTCGGTGAGCTTCGAACGGTCACGATCCCTGAGTGTCCGGCTCAAGGTGTCGCGATCCATGCGCTCCTTGGCCTCTTCACGCTCGCGCTCGGCCTTGTCGACGATCGCCTTTCGCGGCTTGGAACCTGTCGTCATCCACATCCTCCAAGGTGACTCGACGGTCGGCGCTCGTCATGTCCTGGCCGATCGGCAAACGGGGCACCAGCCCGTGCCGCTTGACCACTATCACACAGCAAGCGGGTCTTGTGAACCCACAATCTCGTGGGTCGGAAGGTAGGAACGGCCATGTGGTACCTGCACATGCGACCGTCACGCCCCCGAGCCGTGGACGGCCCTCGAGCCGGACCGGGCGGGTTCTCTATGCTCACACGATGCCCGACGCCCGGACCTTGGCCCTGTTCGCTGCAGCGTCGTTCGTGCTGGTCATCATCCCCGGACCGGCGGTCATCTACATCCTGACCCGCAGCATCAGCCAAGGACGCACGGCAGGCATCGTTTCGGCGCTCGGAGTCAACATCGGCACCGGGGTACATGTGCTCGGAGCCGCTGCTGGACTGTCGGTTGTCCTTGCGAACTCCGTCGCCATGTTCAACGCCATCAAGTGGGTTGGTGTTGCCTACCTGGCCTGGATCGGCATCCGAACCATCCGAATGGATGACACCGTGTTCACGACGGAGACCCGGGATCCAACCGCCTTGCGCAGAGTGTTCACCGAGGGCGTGATCGTCAACATGCTGAACCCGAAAGTCGCGATCTTCATCCTCGCGTTCCTCCCCCAGTTCGTCGACACCGCAGCGGCGAACCCCGCCGCACAAACGATCGTGCTCGGTGTCACCCTCATCGCTGTCGGCGTCGTATCTGACAGTGCCTATGCGTTCGCGGGTGGACACTTGGGGCGACTGCTGCGAAGGCGACCCCACGCGGCTCGAACTGCCCGCATCGGAGCGGGTGCGACCTATCTCGCCCTCGCCGCCGTCGCCACCTTCACCGGGACACGATCCAGCCCCGGATCGTGAGGACACCACCGCGAGACCCGACCCGACCGGGTGATCACCGATCCGGCATCGAGCGCTGAGGATCTCCGGCCGACCAGCAAACACCGATCCCCCGTGTCCAAATCCGTGCGGTTGCATGGGCACGCCTTATCCTGACGCCGATGCCACGGACATCCTCGAACCTCCCCATCTGTATTCATTGCGGAACCCCACGGCCAGCGGACGAGACCCGGTGCCCCACCTGCGGCAAGCCCTGGATCGATGTCCGAGTGGAACCACCCAGCGACGCTGCCCCCAAACAAGTCCCTCCCCCCGCCGGATCAACCACACCGGCCGATGAAGAGGTTGCCGCGGCCGACACAGCCGATGCGATGCCTCCGCCGCTTGTGCCCATTCACGACACCGGCGAGTTCGGCATGGACGAGTGGACCCTGCCGCCAGAACCGACCCGTTCGAAGGCGGTGTGGCTGCTGCCGATCGCTTTGCTCGCTGCCGTTGCTGCGTTCTGGGGATTCGTTTGGTTCGGAGGGGATTCCCCAACACCCACCACCGTCGCCGCTGCACCCGAGACCACGACAACATCGTCGCCGTCCTCCACCACGACAACAACCGGGGCTACCACGACAACGAGCTCATCGACCACAACGACCACCGTCCCGTATCCCGCGGCTTCGGACTGGGAAGGCAACGGCAACAGCATCGCGCTCACCGAGCTTCCGCTCAAGGCCGCGGGTATCGGAGAGCTCGCGTTCGGAACACCGATCGACGAAGTGGCGGGCACGCTCGTCGCAAGCATCGGAACTCCGGACGCCGCAGGTGACAGCGACCTGTGTCAGCCGGAGGAGGCATACTGGCTCCAGTGGGGACCACTGCGCGCCGTCTTCGATGGCTGGGAGTCGGATGCGTCCTTCGTGTCCTACCGATACGAGGACCGGGACGAGGGAACCACCGATGTGGTCCTCAGAACGCTGTCGGGTCTCGAAGTCGGACACACGGTCGAACAGCTCAAGTCGACCTACGGTTCGTTCACGGTCACCTTCGAGGTGATCGACGCGCAAAACTATTTTCGGCTGGTCGACGGTGGCGAGCTCCTGTTGTGGGGCCCCGTCACATCGACCGATGACGACGGCACCGTGGTGGGAATCTACTCCCCGACACCTTGCCCGTAGGGCCCGTGGCGACCCGGGCAAGTACTCTTGGGTCTGGTTGACATGAGCAACGAGACAACACCGTCTTCGACCCCCCGTCTTCGCCGTCGGATCTTCAACGCGCCAACGATGCTGTCGTTCGTCGCCGCGGTTGCAGTGTTCATCCTGGTGTCGACGATCGTATCGACCAACCTCGGGGTCGCGGTCGCCATCGGAGCAGGAGCACTCGCTGGCGGACTGATCTGGTGGTCCTTGTCGTCAGTCGCACGACACCGCCAGCTCGCGACCGTCCTGACGAACCTCCCCGATGTCGGGCCGATTCCGACCCACGAAGCACTCGCCCCTGCCATCGGCGACGGGGACGCGGCCACCGCGTACCGCCTCGCGGCGCAAGGCCTCGAGGAACGCACAACCGGCCAGATTCTCCTTTTCACCAGCCCGGTCCCTGGCTGGGGAACCACGACGGTGGCCCTGAACACGGCAATCGCGGCGAGCCGTCTCGGACGACGCGTCGTGTTCATCGATGCGGACCTCACCTGTCACGGAGCATCCCGATTCCTCTCGACGGGACCTGAGCCCGGTCTCTCAAGCCTTGCCGATGGCACGGCAACGCTCCCCCAGGTCGCCCGCCTCCTCACGGTGAGTACTGATGTGCGGCTCCCGGTGATCCCACCGGGAGGACCCATGGACGACGAAGCACTTCTCGCGGGGCCCGAGATGGGCGCCGCCATCGACACGATGGCGGCAACGGCGGATTTGATCATCATCGATGCTCCTCCTGTTGGCTGGTCCGATACGACTCCGCACCTCGCAGCGCACGCGGATGGCTCGGTGCTCGTGGTCTCCCCCAAGGCAGACCCGGCAACAACCGTCGCGACCGGGGAACGACTCGCCGACATCGGTGCGCCGGTCCTGGCCTATATCACCAACCGGTCCGAACGCGTCATGACGCCACTCGGGTCAGTTTGGAAGTCCCTCATCATCCGGACGGTTGCCATGGCGGTGCTCCTCGCTGCGGCGTTCACGCTCTTCACGAGCGGGCAACTGTGGGCCGCGTGGGCCGGAATCGACCGCGAGGAGTTCTCACTCGCCGACGCCAATGTCGCCCTCGATGCAACCACGACGACGGTGGACCCGGGGGCGCTGCCTGCCGTCGATGGAGCTCACACGACAGCACCGGACCCGGCACCTGACACCGAATCCCCCGAGATGTTCGAAACATTCCTCGTCATCGGCGGCGA